>JAGNMH010000352.1 GCA_017991275.1 Acidobacteriota bacterium | reverse complement strand
GCGTAAATTCCTTAACTTCTTGTCAGACGGAGTGTGACTATTATCATTCGGAAGCAATATTTGAATGTTGCTATACGCCTAAGCAGTATATTTGGAAAGCTGGACCTGGTGGGGATCCTAAAAGATATTGCGAATTGGGAATAGAGTGTTGGGATGAGGAAGGATATGGGCCTTACTATTGTTATCAAGATATACTTTATAATTGTGAAGGGATAAGTCCTTGTCCTTAAGTCACAATCATTTCTGCTTTTAGATTAGAATGTAGTATTTCTTAAACAAACCTTGATCGCAAAGCAGAGGCCACTTCACAAACAGTCAAAAATCCGTTGACCTGCTCGGTTTCATCATCCAGAGTCCTGAGCGCAATGATCAAGAATAATACTAGGCGACGCTCCGGCGCAGAGCTAAAAAAGGCGATTTCTTGACAGCCTGCATTTCAAAACCTACCATCCCGTTTCGTTCGCACTGAGTTTTCGACAAAGCCCCGCGAGCGGTTTTCACTCGCGGGGCTTGTTACGTTCACACCGAGCGAAAATCCCAACAAAAGTTTATAGAAGGTATTGACGACAATGAAAGCAAAGAGACGTGTAGGCATTTTGGGCGCGACCGGAACGGTCGGCCAGCGATTGATTCACATGCTGCGCAATCACCCTTACTTCGAGGTGACTGCCGTGGCGGCTTCCGACCGTTCGGAGGGAAAACGCTTTGCCGATGTGTGCAAATGGAAGTTGCCGTTTGAAATGCCAGAATCCGTCAAAGACATGATTTTGTATCCGTCGAGGGTAGAACCCGGCAGGCCACAAATTGATTGCGACATCATCATCGCCAGCTTGCCCGGCGACATCGCGCTGGAATCCGAAGGCTCGTTTGCCGCCGCAGGCATTCCGGTCATCAGCAATTCGTCGGCGTTCCGCATGCATCCTGACGTTCCGCTGATCGTGCCGGAAATCAATCCTGATCACCTGGACATCATTCCTTATCAACAGAAAAAACGCGGATTCAAAACCGGGTACATCGTCACGAATCCGAATTGCACTACGATTGGGTTGGTGATGGCGCTGGCTCCGCTGCATAAAGCCTTCGGCCTGGAAGCAGTGATGATGACTTCGATGCAGGCGATTTCAGGTGCGGGTTATCCCGGCGTGGCTTCGATGGACATTCTGGATAACGTCATCCCGCACATCGGCGGCGAAGAAGAAAAAGTCGAAGAAGAGCCACAAAAGATTTTGGGCAAAGGCTCGAAGACCAAACTGACTGCCGCGCCTTTTCTGGTCAGCGCGCAATGCAACCGCGTCGCTGTACAAGACGGCCATTTGGAATCCGTGCGCGTCAAATTTAAGAAGAAAGCTACGGTCGAAAAAGTCATCGAAGCTTTGGAATCGTTTACTGGCTTGCCTCAGGAATTGAAACTGCCGACGGCTCCGGCTCGCCCGATCATCGTTCGCAGCGAACAAGATCGCCCACAACCTCGGTTGGATAGAGACGCTGAAAACGGCATGGCAACAGTGGTTGGACGTATCTCGAAAGACACCATCTTCGATTTCAAATTCACGCTGATCAGCCACAACACCATTCGCGGAGCGGCGGGCGCTGCTTTGCTGAATGCGGAGTTGCTGGTTGCCAAGGGGTTGCTGTAAGGGAGGGAACGAGATGGCAAAGCTGACTACAATGCCGCAAGTAACGGTGTCGCAGGCCGACTTGGCGCAGTTTGGCGAAACTTGGCAGCGAAATGGCGGCAGCCTCAGCCGTACTCCGCCACAATCATCCGGCCAACTCGGAAACATGTTTGATGAAGCTGTGGGGAAATCGCTGGCAGCCATGTTGGGTGGCATTCCGGTTGTGAAACCAACCGCCACTTCTTTGACAGCGGCGATGACCGATTGTGTTGAGGTTGGGCCGGTCAGAGTTATCGGCGGTGTGAGACCTCAAAACTTCGATGTTGGGTATCGGCCTGATGGCGTGAGGTTCGCTTTTGATAGTAAGACGCTCAATGACGCGGCGAGTGTGAAAAAGAACTGGCAAAATATGGTGAATGATCTCGCCACTGAAGCCACAACAGTTCACAGCCGGTTCCCGCATGCCGTCGTAGCTTTCATGGTAATTATCCCAACACCTTGTCTGGTCGAGCCACAACGCTCGGCAATGATCGAAACACTTGAAAGGTTAGCACGGCGAGTGAATGTGGAAGATTCGGATTATATGGCTGAAGCGATTTCCCTGATTTTATGGAATCCAGGAGACGGAAGCCTCAATCAAGAGTTTCCACCGCCTGCGTCGCCTTTGAGAATTGAACGGCTCTCAGACTTTGTTGAAACGGCTTACATCAGTCGTTACAAAGGTCTGCCTCCACATGCCGTTGCGGAGTAAACAAGCAGAGGAGAATTGAAAAGTGAGTAAAGCAGCCCCGACAGATCAAAAATTGCGTGGTGGTTATTACACGCCTCAGCCGGTAGCCGATTTTTTGGCAAAGTGGGCGATCAAATCTTCGCATGACAAAGTGCTGGAACCGAGTTGCGGCGATGGCATTTTGATTGAATCTGCGATCAAAGCTTTGATTGAAAAAGGATCTGCCAAACAAGAAGCAGTGAATCAGGTGCATGGAGTAGAGCTTGAGCAGCCTGAAAGACTAAAGACTTTGGAACGAATTCGAGCTTTGGGAGGTCGCTCCCAAGAATCCAACATTCAGTTAGGAGATTTCTTTACTTACTGCAAAGAAAATTTGGCCGACTCTGATCTGCTGGCGATTTGCGACCAGCGCCCAAAAGTCTCATTTGATGCCATTATTGGAAATCCACCTTTCATTCGCTATCAAAACTTTCAAGAAGAGCATCGCAGACCGGCGTTTGAGATTATGCAGCGCGCAGGGTTATCACCTAACCGCTTGACCAATAGTTGGGTTCCATTCGTCGTTGCGGCTTCATTTTTATTGTCGGAAAAAGGCCGTCTGGCACTTGTCATTCCCGCAGAACTGCTTCAAGTAAATTATGCGGCTGAATTGAGGCGGTTCCTGAGTGATTACTTCAGGCAGATAACTTTGATCACTTTTCAAAAACTGGTCTTTGCCGGAATCCAGCAGGAAGTCGTGTTATTGCTGGCGGAGCGAAGTGGGAATGGTGTTTCAGGTATCAGGACTATTGAATTGGGGGGCCTGGATGATTTGGCTGGTTATGAGCACACTGATTTTGTCCATCGTGAGCTGAAGCCGATGGATCATTCGACAGAGAAATGGACTCAATACTTTCTCAGTAAGAAAGAGATCGGTTTGATGCGAGAACTGAGAGGTCATCCACAGCTAACAGAATCTGGCAAAGTGATTGACGTAGACGTAGGGATTGTCACCGGCCAAAACCAGTTCTTCGTTTTGAATAACACTCGAGCCAAAGAGCTTTCGTTGAAAAGATTCACGCGCCGTCTTGTCAGTCGTTCAGGTCATCTCAAAGGAACTGTCTTCTCAGAAGCTGATTGGCAATTAAATGCCGAGCAAGATCTGCCTGCTTATTTGCTGTATTTGCCGGATAGAGACCTCAGCGAGTTGACCGAAGCGGCGCGTAAGTATGTTGAATTCGGTCAGGATTCGGATTTCGACAAAGGTTTTAAGTGCAGAATCAGAAACCGCTGGCACGTCGTGCCATCAGTTTGGGTGCCGGATGCGTTTATGCTGCGACAGGTTCATGGCTATCCCAAGCTCATACTCAATCGGGCACAAGCTACCTGCACCGACACCATTCACCGTGTCAGGTTTCGCAATGGCGCTAATGGTAATTTGGTTGTGGCCGCCTTTCTCAACTCACTGACCTTTGCTTTTTCAGAGGTCACAGGCAGAAGTTATGGTGGAGGCGTATTGGAACTGGAGCCGAACGAAGCAGAAAAACTGCCGTTACCTCTGAACAATGCTGAGTCTCTTGATCCTGTTGAGTTGCACGAGATGTTATTAGCTGGCCGAATAACGGAGGCCTTGGAGATCACAGACAAGACCTTACTCGTTGATGGTTTGGGGATGAGTGTCAAAGAGAGCAAGGCTGTACGCGAGATTTGGCAAAAGCTAAGGGACAGGAGAATCAATCGTAAGCACTCGGCAAAGAGGGAGCAACAAACCATTGAAGAGAAAATGCCGATTATGAAACGAGCGGCAGTTGGGGCATAGAACGGTAATTTTGAATATGCTTATAGTTATGAAATTCGGAGGCACTTCGGTTGGAAGTGCCGAGCGCATCGCGCAGGCTGCCGAGCTTGCCGTCAAAAGCGCGAAAGAAGGTCACAAGGTTGTCGTCGTCACTTCGGCGATGAGCAAAGTGACTAACAAGCTGATTGCGGCGGCTGAAAACGCCGTTGCGGGCGAGTATCACAAAACCGTCAGCGATGAATTGCACGAACCACATCGCCAGGCGGTGCATCAATTGATGCCGACTGAAGCGACGCGTCGCCGTGAAGCTCTGGAATCTTTGCGGCAAAAGTTCGAGCGATTTGAAACGCTTTGCAAAGGTTTGACGATGGTGCGCGAACTGACGCCACGAACGCTGGATGCCATTTCGGGAATGGGCGAAATGCTCTGCGCGCCGATTCTGGCCGGAGCGATTGCTGAGCGCGGCGTGGCTTCGCGTTCGATTGACGCGACGGAATTGATTGTGACTGACGACCAGTTCGGACAGGCCGAACCGTTGATGGAGGAAACTCGGCAGAAAACGCGCGCCAGGTTGTTGCCGTTGCTCGAAGCCGGAGAAATTCCGGTCGTCACCGGATTCATCGCGGCGACCGCTGAAGGAGTGCAAACGACTTTGGGGCGAGGCGGTTCTGATTACACGGCTTCGATTTTGGGAGCAGCCCTGGATGCTGACGAAGTCTGGATTTGGACGGACGTCAACGGTGTCATGACCGCCAATCCGAATGAAGTCCCCGAAGCCCGCACGATGCGCGAAATCAGCTACAGCGAAGCTTCGGAACTGGCGTATTACGGCGCGAAGGTGCTGCATCACAAAACCATCCTGCCGGCGTTCAAACAGAACATTCCGGTTTTGATTTTGAACAGCTTTCAACCGACAGACACCGGCACGCGAGTCAGCGTCACCGGCCATCCGTCTTCGCGCGGAGTCAAGGCAGTGACCTCGATTCGCAACGTCAGCTTGATCGCCATCAGCGGCAAAGGCATGCAAGGGATTCCCGGCATTGCCGCCAAAACCTTCGCCGCCGTGGCCGCAGAGCGTGCCAGCATACTTATGATTTCTCAGGCTTCGTCTGAAAATAATTTGTGTTTCGTGGTCAATTCTTCGGAGGCTACGCGAGTGGTCAAAGCGTTGCGCGCTTCTCTGGAACTCGACCTGATGCAAAGCCACATCGAAGACATCACGATTGACGATTCGATAGCCGTCGTCGCCGCGGTTGGCGACCGTATGCAAGGCGCTCCTGGAATTGCCGGAAAAGTTTTTGGTTCACTGGGTGCGTCTGGCGTCAATGTCATCGCCATTTCTCAAGGTTCGTCCGAACGCAACATCTCTTTTATTGTCGGAGAGTCGCAAGCCGCCGAAGCTGTGCGTGCCATTCACCGAGCGTTTGAATTGGATAAACCCTCACAATGAAACAGGTGACAGGTCTTAGGTGCCAGGTTGGAGAATGACAACCTGCAACCTGGAGCCTGGAGCCTGCAACCTGAATTTATGCCTTTACTTAGCTGTATCAATTGCCAGACCGAGTTTCCGACCACCACACGAATTTACACTTGTTCAAGTTGTTCGGGTTTGCTGGATGTCGTTTACGAGATGAACGAGTTCACCGGCGAACGCCTGATGAGCGTTTGGGACTGGCGGCGCGCATCACCAAAACCGACAGACCAGAGCGGCGTCTGGCGGTTTCGTGAACTGCTGCCGGACGCGGACGAATCCGAAATCATCACCCTGACCGAAGGCAATACGCAGATTTGGGAAGCACCGCGCTCTGCCGGTTATGCGGGTATGAATCGGCTGGCATTCAAACATCTGGGAATGAATCCGACCGGTTCGTTCAAGGATTTGGGAATGACGACCGGCATTACTCAAGCCAAACGTTTGGGAGCAACCAGTGTTGCTTGTGCCAGCACGGGCAACACGTCGGCTTCGATGGCGGCTTATGCGGCGCGAGCCGGAATGAAGTCG
>JAGNMH010000351.1 GCA_017991275.1 Acidobacteriota bacterium | reverse complement strand
TCTGACTGGATAACCTTTGATCTGAACGTCGCCTTCCTGAAGTATGTTGAACAATCCAACCTGAATCTTTCCGGCCAGGTCTGGCAATTCGTTGATGGCGAAAATTCCACGGTTGGCGCGCGGCAACAGCCCGTAATGGATGGTCAGTTCGTTTGAAAGCAGATGGCCTCCGCGAGCGGCTTTGATAGGGTCAACGTCGCCTATGATGTCGGCAATGGTCACATCCGGCGTAGCCAGCTTTTCAACGTAACGCGCATCCCGTCCAACCCAGGCGATTGGCGCGTCGTCGCCTTTTTCAGCCAACAATTGTTTGCCGTAAGCGCTAAGCGGTTCAAACGGATCGTCGTTGATTTCGGAACCTGCCAGCGCCGGAATTTCTTCGTCCAGCAAACCGGTCAGTTCGCGCAGGATTCGGCTTTTGGCCTGACCGCGCAAACCTAAAAGTATGATGTTTTGCCGTGCCAGCAAAGCGTTGACCAATTGCGGAATGACAGTGTCTTCGTAACCGATGACGCCAGGGAAAAGAGTTTCTCCAAGTTGAAGACGTTTGATCAGGTTTTGACGAACCTCTGATTTGACCGGGCGGCTGCGATAACCCGCCGCTTTTAATTCTCCTAGCGTTTGCGGTTTTGGCATTTGGATGAAGACCTCGTGTTGTTTGAAGTTCAGTTGAATGATTCGGATTCGATCTTATCCGCCGGTTGTTGGTGGCGCAAGCTGGTGTTTTGAAAGGTAATGGAATTGAAAAAGGCCACCCGCAAAGGGCAGCCCTTGATTCAAACAAGCAAGTTTGAACAGTTGAGTTTTATTGGTTGCGGTTCTTCATCAAATGATAGAGCGCGCCGCCGCCGCCGCCGATCAAGGCTCCGGCTGCTGCGCCCTTTTTGCCGCCAGCCGCCACGCCAATGCCTGCGCCGATGGCCGCCGGGGCAGCAATCGTCAGCGCGGTTTTCAGTTTAGAGCTGCCGCGTCGTTTGGCCGGGTAACTTGCCGGTTTATAAGCCGTCTGTTGACCGTTTCGGTAGGCGACCGGAGCTGGTTGAATCGAACTCTGGTTTGCCTGCTGACCCTGATAAGCGTCGGCGTAACCTTTTTTGAAGCCTTCGTTATAGCCTTCACGGTCAGTGGCGACGACGTTGGAAGTTTGCCCGGTCTGTCCGGCGGCGAATCCTTCGTCATAACCGACCTTGAAATCTTTCAGGTAAAAGGCGTCCGATTCGCTGGCCGCTTTGGGCGATTCGACTAGCGCTGTTTTGACTTCGTCAGCAGAAATTGATTTGGGTGAGTCCGTGATTCGGCCAAAAGCCATACCTGAAAATAGAAGTGCCCCGGCTGCGCCTACAGCCAGTAATCTTTGTTTGAGAGTCATCGTGTGCCTCCTTGTAGTTTTGGAATTAACAATGAGGGGGAATATCCGATACTTGATTATTGGCAAACACAGTGCCGCACCTGGCAGGACGGAAATATCTTGATAAGTGCTGTGGTTGGCTAAGATAAACGAACCAGCAATTACAGTTAGCGGCGAAGCCGTGGCCTATATCGAATGCTGATTTTAACAAACTACACGATACGGTTGACTGTCTGCCATACATCACAAAGTCACGAAATAATACAAAGCCGCCAAAGCGGTTTTTTTGCTGAAACCTTTTTCCGAGCGATGCCACTAACCCCTGTCTAACAATTCCAAACAATCAACATTCAACAAGGGAGAGAGCTATGAACAAAAAACTTTGGATCAATTGTGTATTTGGTTTGATGGCCGTTTGCGCGCTGAGTTTCGTGGCGTTGGCTCAGGAAAAAAGTCTGAGCTGCAACGACGAAGGGAGAAATGGCGACCGAGTCGGTCATTGCGTGATGAAAGAGCAAATGCTGGCTGCCACAGGTTCGCTGTCTGTTGACGGCAAAAAGAACGGTGGCGTTTCGGTCAAAGGTTGGGAACGTCGTGAAGTTTTGGTGCGCGCCAAAATTCAAAGCTGGGCCGACACCAAATCCGAAGCTGAAGCCATAGGTAGTCAAATTCGCGTTGAAACCGCCGGATCAAACGTTTATGCCGAAGGCCCGTCGAATGGCGGCGATCAATGGTGGGCGGTCAGTTACGAAATTTTCGTGCCGATGAATTCCAGCCTGTCGCTGAAGGCTCACAACGGCGGTATTTCGATTTCCAACGTGCGCGGCCAGATTGAATTTTCGACCTTGAATGGCGGCGTCGCTCTGAAAAATCTGGCTGGTCACGTTCGCGGTAATACCAAAAATGGCGGAGTGAATGTCGAGCTTGAGGGTAATCGCTGGGATGGCGAAGGCCTGGATGTGACCACAACCAACGGCGGCGTGAAATTGACCATGCCTGAAAATTACTCGGCGTATCTGGAAACAGGAACAGTCAACGGCGGGTTCAAGTCCGACATACCGATTCAGGGCGAACTGAAAAAAGAGATGTCGCTGAATCTGGGTTCGGGCGGTTCGCCGATCAAGGTTCGAACGACCAACGGCGGCGTTTCGATCAAACGCAAAGCCTGATCTCCATCCTTTCAGTTCCTCATTCTCAGAAAAGCTGACCGCAAAGCCACAAAGTTTTTGTTTCGCCGATCCGGCTAAACAAAAACTTTGTGGCTTTGCGACTGTGAATGAATAGACCTCGCCTCTGGCCAAAATCTTCTTGGAGCCAAAAAAGCCTGTGCTATACTCCCCCCGCTTTTGGCAAGCTTCAGCCTTTTAGACTCAGCCGCAAGCCAATCGCGTACAACCAGTAAGCAATCTTTGAAAACGCTTTGCCCCCTTATCAATTTGTGTTCGGAATTATCTTTCTAAGCAGCCTGACGCGGCGAAAAGATCGTGGGTTCGTCGTTGACAGGCAAAGACGTTAATAGCTGATTAAACATCGGCATACAGCCGCAAGCTCCGCATCGGCCAGGAGTTTTAAGGAGGAATTTTATGCTCTCTAAAGACTGGGATAAGCGAAACCCCCAATACGATTTCATCATCATCGGCTCCGGTTATGGCGGAGCCATCAACGCCGCTCGAATCACTGCGGCCAATCCAAAACCTTCGGTTTGTATTCTGGAGCGCGGCAAGGAATGGGAAGTTGGCAAATTTCCAGACAACTTGTTGGAAGTTCAACACGCCGTCCGTCACGATGTATTTAACCCGACAGGACTTTACGATTTCCAGATTTTCCCGGATGTGACAGTCATGAAAGGCAGCGGTTTGGGTGGAACTTCACTGATCAACGCCAACGTAGCCATCGTGCCGGACGAAGAAACTTTTCAACAACTGGCCTGGCCAAAAAACATCAAACTGCCGGAATTGACTCCGTTTTATGACAAAGCCAGAGCCATGCTGGGCGCGCGTCCGCATAAACGCGGGACGGCTTCGGACGCCAACGCTTTTCTGAAAGTCAAAGGCCTGGACAAACGGGCGCAAGAAATTGGCACCAGAGAATACGCGTTGAACATCGTCGTTACTCAGGAAGACGGCAAAAACGCCGCCGGGTTCGATCAAAAGGCTTGCGTGGATTGCGGAGATTGCGTCACCGGTTGCAACGTCGGAGCCAAGAACACGCTTTACATGAATTACCTGCCGACGGCTGCCAAACAGGGCTGCGACATTTTCACCAAAGTCGAAGTGAAACGAATCGAAAAGCTGCCGACTGGCGGTTGGCGAGTCCACGGTGTGCGCTACAAAACTCTGGGTTCTGACGATTTCACGCTGGATGCTGGCAACGTCATTCTTTCAGCCGGTTCTTTGGGTACGCCAGAAATTCTGTTGCGGTCAGAAATGCACGGGTTGTCGTTGTCGCCGAAACTGGGAACTCAGTTTTCGGCCAACGGCGATTTTTTTGCGATGGCTTACAACACTGACCAGCAACTAAACACCATCGGTTTTCCAGGCAAGGAACCGAATCACAAATGGGCCAAGCGCGGAAACGCTCCGGGGCCAAGCATCGTCGGCGCGGTTTATTACGGTTCGCCCAGCACTCCGCTGGAAAAGCGAATTCTGGTCGAAGATTTTTCCTTCCCCAGCTCTTACGCCAACCTGGCGATGGGCGCGCTAAGGTTGTTTGGCCGCGCCGGAGAAGACATGGACTTCGGCGATGAGAAAGCAGAAAGGAAACGCCTTGATAAAGATCACGCCTGGAATTTGTACAAGGAAGATCACGGCGCGCTGAATCATTCGATGCTTTACCTGATTATGGGACACGACGACGCGCAAGGGACGTTGAATCTGCGCCGCGAAAACGGCCACGTAGAAATTGATTGGGACAACGCCGGGCGGCAACAGGTTTTCAATCTGATCAACGAAGAAATTCGCCGCCACGCCCGTAGCCTGGGCGGAACCTTTCTGACCAATCCGCTGTGGAGCATCACTCCCGCTAAAAATCTGTTGACGGCTCATCCGCTGGGCGGAGCACCGCTCGGCGATGATTATCAGCACGGCGCGGTTGATGAATTTGGCAGAGTCTTCGCCGGCGACGGCAGCGTCCACGATGGATTGTTTGTCGCAGACGGTTCGCTGGTGGCGACGGCTCTGGGAGTTAATCCGTTCCTGACGATTTCGGCTTTGTCGGAACGAATCGCCGACCGCATCGTCCGCAATCTTGGCGGCGAAGCTTATCCGCCGCGTCCGGCGAAGGTCGTAGTGCCAGACGTCAAACCAACCGACGCGCTGACTTATAAAGAAGCCGACCTCGAACGCATCTTCAGCCGCAACCAAACCGGCAGCATCGAAACGATGACCAATTCCGGCGAAGTCAAAATTGACACCGACAAAGGTTTGATCCGCAACGACACCGTCTGGAAAGGTGTTTTTCCACGAGGCCACGTGCTGAACGCTTTTTCGACTGCGCTCAACGCCAGCTTCAAAAAACGATTCACCAAAGAACCCGATGGTAAGTTCACTGGCCTGACCAGTGATTCGGACGGCGGCATCAACGCGTTGAACACGCTGGAAGAGATCAACATCACCGAACGCACCGGCACGCTGGAACCCGGCAAATACATTTTGCTGAAATACACCGAAGCTCAATGGCGGGGGTTTTACGACATTTTCAAAGTCATCAACGACGATTTGCTAATCGGTCGTGTTTATCTGGGCAGTTATCCGAAAGGTCGTCGGCTGTTTACTTTCCCGATGGTTCGTTCGTACGGACTGGATCACATGACCGTCCCAGACCACAAATCCATTTGGGACAAAGCCGCGCTGCCAACCAAAGAACAATTGAACGGCGTTTGGGAAATGCGAATGGTCAGCAATGCCAACAACACAGGCGTAGTCGCCTACCTGAAATTCGATCACAAACCCGATGGACGGCTGGAAGCCCGCTATCAGTTTTTGGGTTTGATCGAAGGTTTGGCCGATCCGACTTTCGGTCAGGATCATTTCAGAATGGACGACTTCACGCCTTTCCACGATGAAATCCGCTTCGTCAACAAAGACATGCTGGTCGGCCAATACTTCACCGATGCCAGGCCTCCGATGTTGCCGTTGTTCGGTCAGGACTCACTGGGAGTTTTTCACCGCGAACAGGAAGCTGATGGCGACGTACGCTTCGGATTCAAATACTGGTTGCGCCGTAGCACGCTGACCGACACGCCGACTTCCGGCTTCCTGCGTCCGTTGTTGGATGTTCGTTTGCCGGAAAAGACCGGAATGTCGTTTACCGAAGAAATGAAAGGTTCTTACTTCGCTGACTTTGTTCCGCCAGCCGGAGCCGACGGCGACAAACAGATCGAAGCCAAACCCGCAGCCGAAGGAATCGAATGCAACTGGGATATGCAAATTTCCGCGCGCGATTTCAACGAGTTTATCGAAGGTTGGGATCACGAAGCTCGAATTGACGGAACGGTTCGTTTCGCCAACTTCAACAATCAGGGACAGATGATTTGCACGATCAACGGCACGAAAAGCTTCTTCAATTATCTGCGCGTCAACCCGGCAACTCAGGAAGCGGAGATGCTTTATCGCATCTACTTTTTCGCCGGGCCGGGTCAGGAGTATTGCTTCCACGGACGCATGTATTTGCAAAAGGACAATGATGGAGGGCGATCAGGCATTCGTGAAATCGTCCATGACTTCACGACGTTTTACGGACGTCTGACCGATGTTACGGCTGGCAAGGAAGTCGGCTCGG
>JAGNMH010000350.1 GCA_017991275.1 Acidobacteriota bacterium | reverse complement strand
CGATGCCAGAAAGCCCTGCACCTACAATCAAAACGTCTACGTAATTTGAGCTATGGTTTGTCATAATCAGATTGATAGTTTTCTAGGCAAATTTGAGAGGCAACCGAGTATAGTTCTGGTCAATTGTCTCCGCAAACTTTCAGACAAATCTCGAATACAACTGGAGAGAAGCATGGATCGAACCGAAAGCGCCAATTATGTTATTGCAAGCGAACAACTGGCCGTTGAAATTTACGTCCGCGATTTGCGGCTGTCGCTGGCGTTTTACCAGAAGCTGGGATTCAAGTTGCTGCGGCAGGAACCGGACTTTGCCGAACTGGCCTGGGAAGATTCGGTGTTTATGCTGGAGGAGTTCAAGCAAATGCCTTCTCCGCCTCCATTTCCGCTGGCCAACATTCGAGTCATGGTTCCGAACGTAGACGATTACCGCGCTTTGGCCAGGGAAATGGGCGTTCGCATCTTTCGGGAAATCGGCGACCGCGATTATGGCTTGCGAGATTTCACTCTGGTCGGGCCGGATGGAATCGGGATTCGGTTTGCGACTGAACTGCCCGACGGTAACTCACTTCACAGCTAAATCGGACTCTGATTAAACAAATGGAACGCGAATCAACCCGGATTATCTGCGCCAATCCGCAGCAACCGTGTCATCCGCGTTCCATCCTTCGCCTGGTTGTTACGGCTTACGAATCAGAGCCAGTGATCGAAGCCGGTTCCTCAGCATCGTCCTTAGACTTGCCGGTAAACAGCTTCTTCAAAAAAGCGCCGATTGCCACCAATGCGATCAGAACGAATTTCTTGCCCGCGATCAAAGCGCCAATCAGCAGCTTGAAAAGCCCTGCCTTGACTGCCAATTTTCCGGCGATCAAGGCGCCGATCCCGTATGCAGCAATTTTGTCGGTGCCGGGTAGAAAGTCGCTGTAACGATGACCTTCGTTGAATTCGACCAGTCCCAGCACGGATTGCATGTCGTGTTCGATGTCTTTCAACTGGCTGATAGCCCCGACGGCGTTCAGTGACAAAACACCCCTGCGACCAAGTGCGCGAATGTCGTAATTCAAAGTGTTCTCTCCGCCTTCGCCGAATTTCAGCTCTTTCGCCCAATAAAGTTTGTGGCTGGCGGCGTCGTAATGTGGCGGTTGCGCCCAACCAACCAGTTCGATTGGTTCGTAACCGGCTTTCTTTCGTTCTTCGCTGGCTTCGCGCGTGCCTTCCTGCATTTGTTTCAGCAGGTCGGAGTAATTGATGCTGGCTGCTTCGTCGTCTTTGACGTAACCATCTTCGTCGTAAGTAATAACCACTGCCCACGAATTCTCTGCGGTTGGTTTGAAGCCGGCGGGAACGATCATGCCCAGCGATTTTTCGCGCGGAGGGTTTCCCCAAAGATCAATTATGACTTTCTGTGTATCGTCCGGGTTCAGGTAGTTGAATTTATCCGACAGGGAAATTTTGGCCAGTCCATCTTTCAGCGTTACGACTCCTTTTTCGTACTTCAAACCGGCCTCAATCTTGTTTACAGCTTCCATCCCTTTCAATAACTCTGCCGCCTTTTCAGGCGGAAGACCTTCAACTTGCAGCTTCGGTGTCGGCTCAGTTTTTGCGTCTTTCTTTGGTTGCTTGTCGGCTAAAACCGAATTGACGGCGAATAGGGCTGAGACGGTGAACAATGTGATTACCAAAATCTTTTTCATGCTAAATCTCCTGAGTTGAGAAAAAGGCTGACGCCTTGAGACTAAGAACGGCTTGATCAGTCATGCTGCAACGCCAGCTAAGAATAGCGATGAAAGATGACTTCACGGGGGTGGCCGAGTTGTTTGCAGGTACAACTAATGACTACAGGCGAGGAAGTAACACAAGTCACTATCCGGTAACAAGATTTTTTTTCAGAAGGAGCAGTCGCACGGAGTTCAGGTTTCAGTCTGCCGTTACCAAACAAGTCAGGCTGAAGCCTGAACTCCATCTTTTCATAACAATTTATCGCGGACGTAGTTAAAGGCTCGCGTAAAGGCTCGGCGCAAAGGATTCGGCCAGTTGTCATTCGGTAGCACCAGCGGAAAGCTTTTCACACCCGCTTGCTCGAACGAGTTATTCCAGCCGCTGCCGTCCCAGAAAATGTCGCAGTTTTTGGCTCCGGCTTCTTTGATCAGACCGCCAGGATTGCGTCCGTTGTCGGCGAAGGTGTTGCCGTGAATTCGATTCTGTTCGGGAATCGAACCGACATCAAAGATGCGGCCTTTCGGAAAAGCCACGGCCAAACCGACTACGGCCAGGCCAAAAGAATCGTTGCCTCGCATTTCGTTGCCGGTAATTTCCGTGCGGTCGGCAGCCATAATCAGCAAACCGGTTCCGGGAATCAGCTTGCCTACGATGGCGTTCGGGTCGCCAAAGTTCGCGTGGTTGTTGTTGATGATTCGGTTGTTGCGAACTTTGTGGTCTGTGGCGACTTTTGAAGGATTGTTTGGCAACAGGAAGACAAGCATCCCCGCCGTGTTGTCGTGCAGGTAATTGTTTTCGACCAGCGAATTGACTGAGTTTTCGATCTCGATGCCAGCGACGTTTTCATAACATTCGTTGTTGCGAACGATGATGTCGCGCGATTGGCCGACGTAAATTGCGGCATCGCTGATTTTGGTCAGCTTGCAGTTTTCAACCAGCACGCCTTTCGATTCGACCGGATAAACTCCATAAAGTCCGGTGTTTTCGATAATCAAATCCCTGAAGGTGACGTCGGTTCCGCCGTGAACGGTGATTCCGTTGTTGACGAAATCTTTGACCATCAAACCTTCGACGGTGAACCGATGGCTGGAAGTGATGACGGCGTCAGTCAATTTGTTCTGGCCGTCCAGCACGGCTCGCTGGCCGTTTTCGACAAGGCCACGTATCGTGATGCTGTCCACATCAATCAACAAAGTTTCGTTGTAAGTTCCGGGCGAAACTTCAATCGTGTCCCCGGCGATGGTTCGATCAAGGGCAGATTGAATTGATTCGCCAGGTTTGATGCGCCAGGTTGTTGGGTCGCGCCGAGCCTGCGCTGGCGCGGACGTGAACGAAGCTGGATTTCTGGCCGCCAAAGCTGAAGGCTTGATGCCTGGCTTCAATCTGGGAACGACTGACAAACCTGAAGGAACCTTATCGGGAAACTCCGGCATCTGGGACTCATCAGTCAGCGCATGCAGAAAAGCTATCAGGTCGGTCCGCTCCTGTTCTGACAGTTTGAAGCGGCGAATCTTGTCGTCAATGTTCGGCAGTTCCATTCCGCTGCCGTGACCGCCTCCACCTGCATAAAAGTTGACGACATCTTCCAGCGTCAGAAAGCGTCCGTTGTGCATGTACGGCGCGGTCAAAGCGATGTTCCGCAACGTGGGAACTTTGAACGCATGTTTGTATGGTTCGCCGCCTTCGATTTCGGCCCGGCCAAGATCGTCAGGTTGAGAGTACTGACCCAGCATCGGCGGCACACCAATGACTTTGAAATCAGGATTGGCGAAAGTCGGAAAGCCGTGGCATTCAAAGCAGCGGGTTTTCAGCGAACGAAAAAGCGTCAAGCCTCTGCGCTGTTCGCCGGTCAACGCTGTTGAATCTCCGGCGGCGTAACGATCGAACGGCGAGTTGTTGCTGACAATGGTTCGCTCAAAAGCCGCAACAGCGTTGGTCACATTATCAAAGGTCATCCCGGAACCGTTCACCCCGTTAAAGGCTTTGTCGAACATCGCCACGTAATCGGGAATCTTCTTCAGCTCCTCAATCAACTCTTCCGGCTTCTGGTTCATTTCGTCGGCTGCGGTGATCGGCGAACGGGCTTGGTCTTCCAAGTCGGTGGCTCGACCGTCCCAGAACAGCTTGAAGCTGAAAGCTGCGTTCCAAATCGTAGGCGCGTTGCGACGTAGCGATTTGCCGCCCGTGCGGTCGGGGCCGGTTCCCTGCCCGCCGATCCCCATCGAAGTAAATCGAGCATCGCTGAACCCCAAATCAGGATGATGGCAGGTCGCGCAAGATTGAGTGTTGTCACCAGACAAAATCGGGTCGAAGTACAACAACCTTCCAAGCTCGGCTTTTTCAGTCGTAGTCGGGTTGTTTGCTCGCTGATTCATTGCCGGGAAAGTTCGGCGCATACCCCCGCTGCCAGGGTTCCCGTTGGAATATCCGGCGGGCGGGCGATCTTCTGGGAACTCGATCATTCCGACGACCAGCACTGCCACAGCCAACAGGCCGAGCAGCGCAATCAGAACCATCAACAGACGACGAAGCTTCCCAGGTTTGGAAGCAGAAAAAGACATGCCATCACTCATCGCGAGCTATCCTTTTTTTTTCTTTTGAGTATTTCCTGGTATGACTGCGTCAGGTTGCGAAAAAGCTGACGCATTGAATTGAAACCGGCGTGCGCATTATAGCGAAAGGGTTTTGACTAACAATCAATCACAAATCAAATCCTGGAACGCCTTCATCGCGCTGCACGCCAAGTGTGTTCAAAGCCATCGAAACCAGATTGTATTGGCCGACGGTAAAGATCAGGTCGAGCAACTGTTGCGGCGAAAGATGAGCTGAAAGCTTGTGCCAGGTGGCATCGCTGATGAATGCTTCGGCGTGCAGTTCATCTGTCGCTCTGAGCATTGCCCGGTCAAGCTCGCTCCACCCATCGGCGTCCGCCCCGTCCTTGATTCGCCGGATTTCCTCATCAGTCAAACCAGCTTTTCTGCCAATCAGAACATGTTGGCCAAATTCGTATTCGCTCCGGCAGAGCCACCCAATTCGCAAGATCACCATTTCGCGTTCGCGTGGGAGCAAGGTGGATTTGCCCAAAACATGGCTGCCAAAAACCATCCATCGCTCCAGCAATTTTGGATGAACGGCGAGAGTACGAAAAATATTAAACACCCTGCCCTGCATCCGCGAGCGTTCCAAAACTCGCATTGCGTCCTCGTCCAATTGATCGTCGGTCAGTGGTTTCAATCTTGGTTCGTCTAAGTGCATCGTGCCTCCTTGGGAATTCTTGAAAATGCTTCTACCACACCTAAACTCAGACCGCACGTGAATGGGAACCAGCTTGCCGCTTTTGAGAAAGCACTTGCGCCAAACCCTGACATAATCTAAAGTTACCGCCGTTGCCATCAGTTAAGCAGGTCGTTTTTCAGAATAATTGCTGAGCAAAATCACTTTTACGTTCTGATACAAAGAGAAGCAATAAGAAAAGTCAGACGGTCTCTACAGTTAAGCCCAAATTTGAGACACAATAGCAAGCCCCCGTATTCAGAATTCCTCCCACCAGGAAATTGAAATTTCTTTCTATCACTGGCCAACGCCCAAAATCCCATTCTTTAAGATGTGGGGGGACTGAGCAATCTGCATGAGTTGGGAACCTAGTGTCCGAACAAGACACTTAACCGTCATAATTTCACTGGTTTTGATCGCCACGGCAACCTTGCTGTGCTTCAACATTGCACGCCTGCTAAACGCTCACACCACTGCCAAACGCGAGGCATTTCAAAAAGTCGCTGACCCGCTCTCATCATTTGCCCAGAAAGCCATCAACAATCATCCGTTGGAAGACCAGCGTTCCGCCATCAGCATTGACGAAACGGTTCGCATACTTATTAAAACCAGTATTGGCGAGAACACTGACTTTGCTTACGCTGCAATAGTTGCCAGCGACGGCGCGATCATCACTCAATCCAATCCATTAAGTCAGGTTCGCCAACCCGGAATCGTCGTCCCAATGGAGCAGTTCGAATCGGCACGCTGGTACAAACAGCTTTGGGAATTGTGGAGACACGACAAAATTTACGAAATGAGTTGGACGCTCAACCTGGATAACAAACCCTTCGCCAAAATCGTCGCCGGAGTTCCGTCTGCCGCCTTGCGCACTGAGTTGTCGCCGACAGTCAAACTGAGCATGGTTTTCGCCGCGATCATTATGGGACTTTGTGTTTTGACGGCTCTGCTGTCTGCCGGGCTGGTGCTTTTCCCCTTGCGCGAAGTGATGGACAGCATCGAACAGCTTGAATCTGAAAGCATAGTTCCCGCCGACCCGCGCCCCGTTAATGCGGAGATGCAATCCATTGCCCAACGTTTGCGCGAACTTGGTCGCCGCTTTGCCGGAAACCGAACAGAGATCGAAGCAATACGCGACCAGTTGCAA
>JAGNMH010000349.1 GCA_017991275.1 Acidobacteriota bacterium | reverse complement strand
AATTACTGGTTTACGAATCAGGACATGCGCGCGCGCACGAGTTTGCCGTTTGTCGCGAGTTATGCGCCGTTCGCGCGGCAAAACCTGAGCGCCGGTTTCGGCGGGCCGATCATCAAGAACAAAACGTTCTTCTATTGCGCGCTGGAAATGTTGCGGTCGAAGAATTCGGTGACCAACATCCAGACTTATGAAGCGCCGGAATTCGTGGCCTGGGCGCGCACCAATTTCGCCAACTCCATCGGCACGAAACTGCTGGTTGACAATCCGATCAGCGGGCCGGTGCAAACGAACGTACTCCGCACGGCGAGCGATATTTTCGGCGCGGCGAATTGCGGCACGGCGGCGACGAACAACATTCCTTGTACGTTGCCGATGGTTGTGCAAGGTACGTGGAGCCGTTCGCCGTTCAAAAACGGCTTGCAATACAGCATTCGCGGCGATCACAACATGCGCGACGGCAAAGACCGCGTGTATGGCAGCTTTGTGCGCACCGAATCGGACGATGCCGGTTTCGTCAATCGCCCGACGCACAACAACACGAACGACCGTTTCGTCAATGCGTTTCAAGGCAACTGGACGCACACCTTCAGCCCGACTTTGCTCAATGAAATCGGCATTTCTGGCAACAAAGTGCAAGGCCGCAGCGCCGTCGGTGCGCCCTACCGCATTCCTTCGATCAGCATTCAGGGCAGCGCCGGCATCGGCGTTGGCTTCGGCGGCACATTTGTGCAGCACAACCAAACCGTGCGCGATGTTGTGAGTTGGGTCAAAGGCTCGCACAGTTTGAAATTCGGCGGCGAGTATTTCTGGGGCGACGACTATGCGTTGTTCGCCGACGCCAACAGCCGCCCGGTCTTCAACTTCCTGAACCTGCTCGATCTGGTGAAAGACGCGCCGTTCTCCGGCAACTTCGGCGTCTATGATCCGCTCACCGGTCGCCCAAACAACTATCAATTCGGCGCGCGGCTGAACACCGTCAGTGGGTTCGCACAGGACGAATGGAAGGTGCGTCCGAACCTGACCTTGACAATGAGTCTGCGTTGGGATGACTTCGGCAATCCGACTGCGCTCAACGGCGATCCTGTCCGCGATTGGAAGATGACGAACCTGTTTGTCGGCTCCGGCAGCACGGTGGATGAATTCATTCCGAATGCTGCGGTCAAGTTGGTTGACAAGCCTTTCAACGGACGCCTCAACAAAAACTTCAGTCCGCGTTTCGGTTTTGCGTGGTCGCCGGGGCGAAGCGCGAAGTGGAGCGTGCGCGGTGGTGTCGGCTTGTACAATGATTGGGTCACGCTCGGCGAAACCGTTGACCGCGTGAACCTGAATCCACCGAATTTCATCACGCCGAACTTTGGCGTCAACCTGCCGCTCAAGCCGATCTTCTCGGTCGGCACGTCGAACACCTTCCCGTTCGGTTTCACACAACCTCCGATTCCGGCAGCGGCGCTCGATGCACGCGGCGACATCGTCGGTTTGCAAAGCGGCATCGGCGGACTCGATCCCAACCTGACGACGCCGAAAACGATCAATTTCATCGCCGGCGTCGAACGCGAAGTGTGGGGGCGCACGGTCGTCGGCGTGAACTTCAGCGCCTCGCGCACGTGGGATTCGATTGTCGGCACGGATTACAACCGGCGTCCGAACGATCTGCTCGACGGGCGTCTGGATCGCTTGAATCCGAGCTTCGGCGCAATCACGTACATCACCAACTTCAACAAATCCACATACAAAGCCATGATTGCTTCGATCCGCACGAGTGTCGGCAAAGGCGGCTTGATTCAAGGCTCGTATACCCTGAGCCAGGTGCAAGATTTGTATCAGGGCGGTTCGCGTTCGGTCGGCTTTGAATCCGCGCCCGACCCGCGTCAATTGGGCGCGCGACCGGGCGATGCCATCTTCGATGCACGACATCGCGTGTCGTTGTCGGGAGCCTACCAATTGCCGACGCCTTTCCGTGACAACCTTGTGTCAAAATACGTTCTGGGTGGTTGGGAAATCGGTCTCACCGGTGCGGCGCAAACGGGCAATCCGTTTTTCGTGTTTACGAATGCGGCCTTCAATCCGATTCGAGATGCCCAGGGGAATGTCACCGGCCTGAGACCAAACAGCGGCGATTTCAATGCTGACGGCTTCAACTACGACATCCCGAATCAAGCGGGCAATCTGGCGCGCAAGGGCGACCGCGATGCCTTCAAGAATGGCACCGCGCAATTCGCTGTCGCCGATTTTCCAATCCCGACGACTGGCACGATTGGCAACAGCCCGCGCGGCTACTTCCGGCAACAAGGCTTCCTGAGCGTCAACACGAGCGTGATCAAAAACAATCCGTTGCCGTTCCTGGGCGAAACGGGGAATTTGCAGTTGAAGTTTGAATTCTTCAACGTGCTGAACCGCGTGAATCTGGGCGGGGTGCAAAACAACCTCTCCAACTTCAACTTTGGTCGCATCACCAGTCAGGGTGATCCGCGCGTCGTCCAAGTCGGCGCACGCATCGCTTTCTAGCTGACAACTAAAAACCAACGAGGGTAGCAAGGCAATTTTATTTATGGCTTTGCTACCCTCGCGCTTTCACATTTCTTTGTTCTTGGAGCATTCTTTCGTCCTATGATTCGTGCCTTATTGCTGATCCTGCTGCTCGCCCCGTGCGCCATCGCGCAAAGCTTTGAGCAAGTGCGCGACCTGATTCGGCGTGGTGATTTCGCAATGGCAGTCCAGGTGTGTGATGAAGGTCTGCAAAAACAGCCGCGCGATTTTCAGCTTTGGACATTGAAAGGCATCGCCTTGCAAGGCGTTGGGAAAAACCCTGAAAGCCTCGTCGCGTTTCGCCGCGCCCTCGCGCTCAACCCGAAATTCCTGCCCGCGCTGCAAGGTGCAGCGCAACTTGAATATCAACTCCGCGATCCGAATTGTCGCAAGACGCTCGAAAGGTTGTTGCAACTGCGCCCGGAACCGACCGTGCTGGCGATGCTTGGCGCGCTGGCATTTGAGCAAAAGGACTGCGCCAGGACGCTCAAATATTACGGAGCTGCGGATGAGGCGGCGAATCAACCGCTCATCAAATGGCAACGCGCCACCTGCTACTTTCAACTTGAGCAATGGACGGACGCAGCGGCGCAGTTCCGAGAATTGCTCGTGCTGAAAGAAGACCCGCGGATTCGCTTCAATCTGGCGCTGGCGGAATCGCGCGCAAACAAACACGGCGAGGTCATTGCCGTGTTGCAACCGTTGCGCGCGCAAGCCGATGCTGATGGCTTGAGCCTGCTGGCCTCGGCCTACGAAGCCAACAAACAGACACCCGAAGCGTTGGAAGTCCTGCGCGAAGCGATTGCGCGCTATCCGTTGGAAGAGCGATTGTACGGCGATCTGGCGACGATTTGTTTGGATCACAACGCGCTGGCACTCGGCGTCGAAGTGCTCGCGGCAGGCGCGAAAAATTTGCCCAACTCCGCACGACTGTAAACCTTGCTCGGCGTCTTGCACGCCCGCGCCGAACAACGCGACCTGGCCGAAGCCGCTTTCAAACGCGCCGAGCAATTAGCACCCGAAGCCGGGTTCGGGCGTGTTGGATTGGCAGTCGCCTTGCTGGAATCCGGCGCAGTCGCCGAAGCCATCACGCAATTGCGCGAACAATTACAACTCACACCGAACGATGCACGCGTGCGACTGACGTTGGCGCAAGCGTTGTTGCAAAAAGACACCAGCGCGGCAGAATCGCGCGAAGCCCTCACATTGTTGCGCCGCGTCATCGAACAGCAGCCGACGAACGCACGCGCGCAGGCGTTGCTGGGCAAACTCTATCTGCGCCGTAATGAAACGCTGAACGCCACGCGCGCGCTCGAATCCGCCATCAAACTTGACCCTACAGACCGCAACTCGACCTATCAGCTTATGACGGTCTATCGCAAACAGGGGCGCATCAAAGAAGCAACCGCCTTGCAGGACAAAGTGCAAACGTTGCTTGACGCCGAGCGCGCCGCCGAAGCCGAAGCCGGACGCTATCGTTTGGTGCGCGCGCCGGAAGGAAGGCCGGGACAATGAAACAGATGGCGTTGGGACAATGGTTGATGGCATTTGGGTTTGTTGTGTTGGTCAGCTTTTCAAACGCTCTGGCGCAAGGCGTTGCGGTGCCGAATCGTCCCAATCGTCCGCAGCCAAAAGTGAAACTCAACGTCCCGCTGCCCAAATTAAACTTTCAAGATATTGCCGCCAAAGCCGGATTGACTGCGCTGAATGTTTCTGGCCCCGAACGCAACAAGCAATACATCATCGAAACCATCGGCAGCGGCGTCGCGCTGTTTGATTACGACAACGACGGCTGGCTGGATATTTTCATCGTCAACGGCACGACGCTCGCGCCGCCTCCCAAAGGGCAGGAACCGATCAGCCATCTTTACCGCAACAACCACGACGGCAACTTCACCGATGTCACACAGCAAGCTGGATTGACGCGCACGGGCTGGGGCAGCGGTGCTTGTGTGGGCGATTACGACAACGATGGCGATACCGATTTGTTCGTGACGTATTGGGGGCAAAATTCATTGTGGCGCAACAATGGGGATGGAACATTCACCGATGTTGCCGCGACAGTTGGCCTCAAACAAACGACGACGCGCTGGAACACGGGCTGTTCGTTTCTGGATTATGACAAAGACGGCGATCTGGATTTGTTTGTCGGCAACTACATTGACCTGGATTTGGCGAAAACGCCCGCGCGCGGCAGCAATGATTTTTGTTCGTGGAAAGGTTTGCCGGTCGTGTGCGGGCCGCGCGGTTTGCCCGCCGGAACGAACGCGCTCTATCGCAACGACGGGAAGGGCAGCTTCACTGACGTTTCCGAAGCAAGCGGCGTTGCGAAAGTAAAAGGCCGTTACGGCTTCACGTCGCTTGTGTCCGATTACGACAACGACGGCTGGCCGGACATTTACCTCGCCTGCGATTCAACGCCGAACATTCTGTTTCACAACGAAGGCAATGGCACATTCACCGACATTGGTTTGCTTTCGGGGACGGCGGTCAACGAAGACGGACAGGAACAAGCCGGAATGGGCGTGGGCGCGGGCGATTATGACCGCGACGGCTGGGTTGATTTGATTAAGACGAACTTCGCCGATGACACGCCGACGCTGTATCACAACGACGGCAAGAATCTGTTCACCGATGTCACCTACCCGGCGCGAATAGGCGTCAACACGCGCTTTCTGGGTTGGGGTGCGGGCTTTCTGGATTTCGACAACGACGGCTGGAAAGACATTCTGATGGTCAACGGCCACGTTTATCCTGAAGTAGACACGCTCAACAGCCAAAGCCCGTTCAAGCAGGAACGCGTGCTGTTTTGGAATCTGGGCGACAAAACATTTTATGACCTTTCCGACACGGCTGGCACAGGCATTCTGGATCGCCGTGCTTCACGCGGCGCAGCGTTTGGTGATCTGGACAATGACGGCAGCATTGAAATTGTCGTCAATAACATCAACGACACGCCAAGCCTGCTCAAGAATTCGGGCGAGCGGCAGAACTGGACGTTATTGCAATTGGTCGGAACCAAATCCAATCGCAGCGGCATCGGCGCGCGTGTGACGATTACGGCAGGCGGCGCCAAGCAGATGGACGAAGTTCGCAGCGGCGGGAGCTTTCTGTCGCAAAACGATCTGCGCCTGCATTTCGGTATTGGCGCAGCAAAAGTTGTCGAACGCGCCGACGTTGTCTGGCCGAGCGGAAAACAAGAGAGTTTCAGTAATCTGAAAGCGAATCAGGCACTGACGCTGCGGGAAGGGCAAGGCCGCGCCTCTGCCGGTCGAGGTCCGGCGGTGAAGCGAATAAACTGATGTTGTGTTCCTCCTTACCTCGTGACGCTTGTCCAGTGGTAACAGCTTGTTGAACCGTTCCCATCGTTCAGGGTTGAGATCAGTTGGGCAGGGTTTGTTGTTCATAAACCATACCAGTAATCGTCTCGCCGCATTTACAAACACTCTCTAATAGTGAAAGGAAGCTATAATGACCCGAACCGTCCATCTTCTTTCTCTGGTCATCGCCCTAACGCTCAGCAGTATCACCTTCGCACAAGAGGCGCACAAGAGGCGCACAATTTGACGCTCCCGCGCATTCGTTCGACTGCCGTGGCGTTTTTATTGCTTGCGCTGAATTTGCTCGGTA
>JAGNMH010000348.1 GCA_017991275.1 Acidobacteriota bacterium | reverse complement strand
GTGACGTCCAAGGCTTCGTCGTCAATTCGCGCAGCCATGTCGTTGTAATCTTTGAAAACAACGGCTTTGCCGGTGTGTTGATGTAATTTCGGATCGGCTGCGGTGGGTTTGATGACGGCTCCGTTCGGAGCCAGATTGCCGTACAAAACCGCCGTGCCGCCTTTGGCTGAAACGGGATTTTCGGTTGAACGAATCACGTCTGCGTTGTGGACTTTGGCCGAAGCGACGTTTTCGCCAAGCGTTTTGCCGTTCACCGTCAGAGCTTCCAGCTTCAACAAACCTGGAATTTGATTCAGCAGAGCGCGCAAGCCCCCAGCGTAATAAAAATCTTCCATCAGGTACTGACCAGACGGACGAATGTTGGCGATCATCGGAGTGCGAACGGCGATTTCGTCAAACTGCCGCATGTCAATTTTGATTCCTGCTCGCCCGGCCATGGCTACGATGTGAATGATGGCGTTGGTCGAACCTCCGATGGCCATGTCCGCTGTAATCGCGTTTTCAAACGAAGCCATCGTTAAAATATCGCTGGGTTTGAAATCGTCCCAAACCATTTCGACTATGCGTCGCCCGCAGTTCGTGGCCATTCGTTGATGGCTGGCGTCCACGGCGGGAATTGAAGAAGCTCCGGGCAAAGTCATTCCCATCGCTTCGGCAATCGCGGTCATGGTCGAAGCCGTTCCCATCGTCATACAAACTCCAGCCGACCGTGCGATGCCGTCTTCCATTTCGTTCCATTGCGCTTCGGTGATGTTGCCAGCGCATTTTTCCGCCCAGTACTTCCAAACGTCGCTGCCTGAACCCAACGGCTGACCGTTCCAATTGCCGCGCAACATCGGCCCGGCGGGCAGATAGATCGTCGGCAAGTTCATGGAAATCGCGCCCATCAACAAACCCGGAGTTGTTTTGTCGCACCCGCCCATCAGAACTACGCCGTCAATTGGCTGGCTTCGCAGCATTTCTTCGGTTTGGATGGCCAGAAAATTTCGATACAGCATCGGGCTTGGCTTCATGAAAATTTCGGTGATTGGCATCGCTGGCAATTCAACTGGGAAGCCGCCTGCCTGCCAGACTCCGCGTTTGACCTCTTCGGCGCGCTGGCGAAAGTGGCTGTGGCAGGTGCTCAAATCGCTCCAGGTGTTGATGATGCCGATGACGGGTTTGCCCGCGAAATCTTCCACGGCATAACCCATCTGTTTGGCGCGCGAACGGTGGCCGAACGAACGCATATCGTTGACGCCCAGCCAGCGATGGCTGCGCAATTCTTCAGGATTTTTTTTCTTGCTCAAAGTTGTCTCCGAAAAGTAAGGAAGAATTGTCCACGAAGGTACACGAAGTTTCACCAAGTAGGAAAACGATCTTCGTGATTCTTAGTGTCACTTCGTGGATTTTTCCCGCCACCTCGTGCAATTGCAAGCTTGTTGAGACCGTGGCACGATGCGCCCGCTTTTTCGCTTTCCAATCCAAATCAAAAAGAGGCTAAGACCCAAATGAACTCCGCCGAAACCAAGCTTTCGTTGAAAGATTCTCCGCGGCTGTGGTGGCTGACTTTTCTGCTGTTTAGCGGAATGTTGTTCAGCTATGCGCAGCGCAATTCGCTGAGCACTGCGCTGCCTTTTATCTCGAAAGAATTCAGTTTGAATGCCGAACATAAAGGGTTGCTGCTGTCGGCGTTTTCGTGGATTTACTGTTTTTTGCAGGTTCCTGCAGGCAACGTGACCGATAAAGTTGGCGTGCGGCGATCATATTCGTTGGGTTTTCTGTTTTGGTCTTTGATGACGGCGCTGACCGGAGCGGCAAAGGGTTTGTGGAGTTTGCTGGCAATTCGGTCTTTGGTCGGTATTGGCCAGGCAGTCGCTTTTCCGGCCAGTGCGCGCGCAGTTGCCAATTGGTTTCGTGACGGCGAACGCGGAACAGTGACCGCCGTTTATTTGACCGGAGTTAGAATGGGGCAGGCGGCGATTGGCATTTTCGGCGCGTACTTTTTAATCAGATACGATTGGCGGTATTTCTTTGTGCTGGTTGGATTGTTACCGCTGATCTGGATTGTCGGTTGGATGATGACGTTGCGGCGTTGGGAATCGCCGAACATTGCCGCTGAAAACGCGGCGGCGCAAAAGAAAAGCTTTTCGTTGATCGAAAGCTTCAAGCTGCTGAAACGAAGCAGCGTGTTGGGAGTAACGCTGGGATTTTTGGCTTACGATTACGCCTGGTTTGTGTTGACGCAATGGATGCCGGATTACCTGATGACCGTCCGTGGATTTACCAAAGCCGAATGGGGCTTTTATCAATCGTTCCCGTATGTGGCGATGTCCGTGGTGATTCTTCTTTCAGGCTTGGCCAGCGATTGGTTGGTGCGAAAAGGCGGCAACGAAGTTCGCATCCGCAAACTGTTCATCGCGGCTGGAATGTTGATTTGCTGTTTGATTGTTCCTGCCGGATTGGTTGCGGATAAAGTCACATCTGCATGGTTGTTGACTGCGGCGATTGCCGGGCTAGGGTTAGCTACGCCGAATACCTGGACGCTGACGCAAGCTGTTTGCGAAAAAGAAATAGTTGGCACAGCGTCCGGTTTGCAAAACTTCGGCGGCAATCTGGGCGGCATCGTTGCTCCGGCGCTGACCGGAATGATCGCGTATCGCACAGGATCATTCGCCATCGCGCTGGGCGTCGTTGGCGGAATGTTGTTGTTGGGAATTGCGGCGTACTGGCTGTTGATCGAAGACCCAGCCAAGCACGCCACGGAATAGTCATTGACCGCGCGGTCCCGGCGGTAGTTTTTCATTCAAAAACCGCGTCAGCAGCCCGTACAAATGTCGAGTCGTGCCCGCGCCTTCGTAAATGCCGTGCGAACGGTTTGGGTAAGACATCATCGTGAATTGTTTGTTGGCGGCAATCAGCGCGTTAATCAGAGCTTCGCTGCCTTGATAATGAACGTTGTCATCGCCTGTGCCATGAACCAGCAGCAGTTGGCCTTGCAACTGGCTGGCAAAAGTAATCGGCGAGCTTTGTTTGTATTCGTCTGGATGATCTTGCGGCAGTCCGCAATAACGTTCCTGGTAAATCGAATCGTAATAACGAATGTCCGGCACAGGCGCGACTGACATTCCAACCTGATAAACATCCGGGTAACGGAACATAGCGTTTAACGTCGAAGACCCGCCGCCGCTCCAACCCCAAATGCCCACGCGAGTTGAATCAACGAACGGCCATTTTGAAATTACACGCGCGGCGCTGGCTTGATCCGTCGAATTGCGAATGCCCATTTTGCGGTAAATGCTCTTGCGCCAGGCTCGGCCACGCGGAGCCGGAGTGCCGCGATTGTCCACGCTGACCACCAAGTAACCCTGCTGAGCCAGCATCTTGTGCCAGGTCATCTGACCACTTCCCCACACATCCAAAACCGTTTGCCCCCACGGTTCGCCGTAAACGTGAAACAACACCGGATACTTTTTCGTCGCATCAAAGTCCGGCGGCTTCATCATCCATCCATCAAGCTCCACGCCGTCTTCAATCTTCACTTTGAAGAATTCCTGTGTGACCGGTTTCAGCTTGCCGACTCGTTCCGCCAGCTCTTTGTTGTCGAACATTGTCCGCACAACCGTATGTTGCGGAAGTCGAACAACATCGGTAACGGGAACTTGGTTGGCACTGGAATAAGTGTGAATCGCCATATCACCGCGCGGAGAAATCGTGTAAGTGTGCGTGCCGGGTTGAGTTGCAGGCGATAACCGTTCGGCTTTGCCTTCGCCGTTCAGCCGCACTCTGAACAGGTATTTTTGCGTCGCGTTTTCAGGCGAAGCGGAAAAGTAAAGCCAGCCGTTTGCCACGTCTGACAGTTCGACTCCGATCAAATCGTAATTGCCGGGCGTGATGCACTTCACGTCCGAACCATCGCGCGAAATCGAATAGACGTGCCGCCAGCCGTCGCGTTCGCTGACCCACAAAAAGCGTTTGCCGCCTTCGATCCATTCCACATCGCCGCGAGCCAGTCCGCGCCGATCCCAATCAATCGCTCCCCACGAAACATCAACCCAGGTGTCTTCTTTTTCGGTCAGCACCGTGCGGACTTTGCCGGTTCGCACATCGCCAAGCATCACTACATTCGTGTTCTGCAACCGATTGAGCTGTTGAATCAGGACTTCGCTGGAACTCGCAGCCCATTCCATTCGCGGCAGGTAATTTTGGCGAGCATCGCCCGGAACGTCGAACCATTGAGTTTTGCCGACACCCCCGTCTTCGCTGGATGCCCTGACGACTCCAACACGCGCGGCGGAGTTCATCTCACCAGCTTTCGGATAAGGGAAGGTGATGATCTTCGGGTAAAGCTCGGCGGTGTTGTTGATCATCTTGAACTCTTTGACGCCCGAAGCATCCAGTTGCCAATAAGCGATTTGCTTGCCGTCCGGCGACCATTGCCAGCCGTCTCGGCAAAACAATTCTTCTTCGTACACCCAATCGAACGTTCCGTTGACCGTGTACTGCGCGCCGTCAGTTGTCAGTTGTGTGATGCGGTTGTCGGCCAGCGATTCCACGTAAATGTTGTTTTCTCGCACGTAGCCAACTCGCGTTGCGTCCGGCGAAAACTTGGCGAACATCAGCGAAGATGGCTTTGCACTGCCGCCAAGCTTTTGCAGTTTCTTGCTGGACAAATCGAAGACCCAATAATCTCCGCGAGTGTTTGACCGCCAGACGCGCTCGGAGTTGGTAAAGATCAGCAGCCGTTTGTTGTCGGCGCTGAGAGTGAATTCTTCGATCACCAAAGGCGATGAGGCTCCCGCAGGAGTCAGGCTTTGCGCCGAAACCAGAATCATTCGCGCCCCTGAAGCGGCGTCGTATCGAACCAAATCCAAAGCGTCTTTGTTGGCAACAGAAGGTTCCAGCATCAAGTAACCGCTGCCGTCAGCTTGCCATTGATGCCAGCCAACCGATTTCGCGCCGTAGCTGAAAATCGTGTCCAGCGTCAGCAAACTGGTGTCGGCTTGCCGGGCAGCTTGCTGGGCAAAGATCGGCGCGACAATTAACAGTGCGAACAAAAGTATCGGGATTCGTCGGATTCGATTCATTCGGTTCTCCTAAATGGGAGCGCGGACAAGGCATCCGTGCTTTGGTCAAAATGGTATTTTTTATGTCATTTGCCTGGCCATAGTTTTTTTGAGCCTGATTGCAGGAGTGCCCAGATAATTCCCCACCAAATGAAGATGATTAGGCCGATAACCCACAACTCAGGGCCAGTGTGACCGGCAAGCTCAATGTGCAACCAATCTTCAAGTGTGTAGAGAGTCCGGGTTAAGGCTAACGCGCTCATAACACCTGGAATGATTGCCAAAGGCAGCGCCAATAAGGCCGTTAAAATTTTGCGCACGTTACATTTTCTCCGGCACTTCTATGCCCAACAGCGAAAGCGCCTGAGCCAATTTCTGTCTCACAACATCAACAGCCGTCAGCAGCACTATTTTTCGTTTGGCGTCGGATTCTTTAAGGATGTGGAAACGCTTGTCCTGATAAAAGGTGTTGAATTGGTCAGCCAACTGAAATGCAAATTTAGCCACGTGCGTAGGCTCAAGCGCGCTGGCTGAAACCTGCACTACGTCGTCCAACCGCGAAGCGAAATAGACCAGCGACCACAGCACGTCGCCCGCTTCGCCGGAAAATTGCGCGGCAACTTCTTCAGCCGACAACTGCGCGAAATCTCCATGAACGTCATCCGCCGAACGGCCAAGCTCCGTGAAGATGTTGCTCAGTCGGCGCACGGAGTATTGCAGGTACGGGCCGGTTTCTCCGCGAAACTTCAGAGCTTCCTCAAAGTCGAAAGCAATGATCGAAGTGCGTGTGTATTTCAGCAGGAAGTATCTCAACGCGGCGACGGCAATCTGATGAGCAATTTTTTGCTGTTGAGCTTCTGGCAAATCGGTGTTGCGCGATTGCACTTCAGCCAGAGCTTTGGCTTCCAGCCGATCAATCAAATCATCGGCTTTGACGCCCAGACCCTTGCGCCCTGACATGCCGATTTGCTGACGCTGCTGGTCGGCTTCGGAAAGCTCTGTTCCCAACTCGATTGCCGCCGCCGGAGTCAGCGTGACTTTTTCATACGCCAGATGCGCGCTGCGGGCGACGCGATCCAGTTCTTCTTTGGAAGCCGCCAGCATCATCACGCCTTTTTTGACG
>JAGNMH010000347.1 GCA_017991275.1 Acidobacteriota bacterium | reverse complement strand
ATTAAGCGAGGCGGATTATAGCAGAAGCCTTTTGCCAATTGACAACCTACTTTCGACGCAATGCCGCCGGTTCTCTGGCTCGCCGGCAAATTTGCGACACGCCTGAAAATTGATGCTCAAAGAAAAAGCCCGAGAGGTTGAACCCTTCGGGCTTTTTCTTTGAGGCAATTGAACACCGACTAGGGTTTCTTCTTGGCGGGAGCAGCTTTTTTCTTTCCGTCGTCCAGAGATTTCGGTGGTGGCAAATTGTTACCTCTGACCAATTCCGCAATGACGGTTTTGGCTTCTGGCACGCGCGGATCTGTAGCAGGAGCTTTTTCAACAAAGGTTTGCAGGGAATCAGCCGATTCCTTGAACTTGCCTGCATTGGCATAGGCCAAGCCAATTCCATGCCAGGCTTCGATGTTGGTTGGATCGGCTTCCAGAATCTTTTGGTAAGCAGCAATGGCGGAATCTGTCTGACCGGCATCGAACAGAACGCGTGCGCCTTTGATCGGGAATTCTTTTTTCTTGACGGGGTCGTCGGTCAATTCTGAGATTGCGTTGTAATCTTTGACCGCCGCTTCAGCCTGTGGGCCGTCGAAGAACTTGCCGCCCAAAATAGCTTCCGATTCGGCCCTGACAACCAGATAAGTCCGACGATTGCCTTTGTTTTGAACAGGGTCGTTTTTCTGTTTGGTGTCTTTTTCCTGAGCATCCAGGCCTTCCAATGCCTTGTTGCAGGAGGCGATGGAATCGGTGAAGTCTTGCTTGGCGGCGTCGCGGTTGCCCTCGTTGAATGCTTTCACAGCACGTTTTTGCAGCGCGATGGCCAGGTTGCCGTGGGAAATGTGGATGTTCGGATTGGCGGCGACGGCTTCTTTGAAAGCGGTGACAGCCGCTCCGAAGTCGTTTTTGGTCAATGCTTCATTGCCTTCTTTCAGCTTGAGGTTGATGACGGCGATTGAAGAGTTGTACTTCTCGGCTTCTTCGCGCTCGGCCAGCGCTTTCTTGTACTCTTCATCAGCCTTCTTCTTATCGGCTTCACTCATTTTGGGAGCAGAACCGGCTGCCGCGGCGTTTCCGCCGGGAGCTTTTTTCAAATCCTCCATTGTCAGCTTGCGTCCGTCGCCTGGGCGAAGCTCAACTTTGAGCGGTTCTTTGTCCGGGCGAAGACCTGCGAAATATGCAGGTTCGCAGCCTTCGGCAGAAATTAGTATGGTGTAAGTTCCGACGAATGGCACTCCCGCGTGCAGAAAGTGGCCTTTCTTATCTGTTTTGACTGGGTAATTTCCCTTGATGTCTGTGCGAACAATTTGAACTTCCGCACCTACGACCGGCTCAGTGGTTCCGGCTTTTACTACGTCGCCTTCCAGGCGGCCAACCTGGGCAAACGCACTGACCGAAAGCATGGCCATAAGCGCGCCCCCCAGAACTACCGACAAAAGACTCTTGATCTTCATTTTCTATCCTCCGTTAGTTGCTGTAACTGGTTGAAACTCTAATCTCGCCATCTTGAGCGCGGCATTTGATGTGGGTTCGGCGGAAGCGTTGCACAGGTATTTCTACCTGTTTTTTGCTTGTCACCTATTTACTTTCCCGGCGCGCTCACGCCTAGCTTTTATGGTATTTGCTAAAACGTCATTGATGTAAGTGAAACTGTTGAATGTATGACGGCGCGGATTCTATCTGCCTCAAAATCAGATTTCAATTAGCCGGTGCGCTAAATCGAGTTTGCGTAAAGAATGGTGTCTTTAAGACCTGCTTCTTTGAAACCACGCAATCTCAACGCGCAACTGTCGCATTCGCCGCAGGCAACGTTTTCGCTCCTGTAACAAGACCAACTCAAGCCGAGCGGAGCGCCTATCTCAATACCCAGAAGGACGATTTCACTTTTCCTCAAATTGATGACAGGCGTAATTATTCTGATTTTTGTTTCAGGCTTTGTGCCTATTTCGATTGCGCTCTGGAAAGCTTCGTAAAATTCCGGGCGACAGTCGGGATAACCCGAACTGTCTTCAGCAACGGCGCCGATGTAAACACGGCCGGCTCCTAAGACTTCGGCCCAGCTAGTCGCAATCGCCAGCAAATGTGCATTTCGAAATGGCACATAAGAAGTTGGAATTTCCGTTGAAGTCAAATCTGCCTGACTGACTTCGATTTTCCGGTCTGTCAAAGAAGACCCGCCGATCTGAGCCAGATGGGCGATGCTTGTAGCCAGCCGTCGCTCGACATTGTAAAAATCTGCGATGTCGTTGAAAGCTTTTAGTTCGCGCAACTCAGTTCGCTGACCGTAACTGACGTGCAGCAAGGCGATTTCGTCGCATTCACTGGCGGCAATTGCCGTCGTAACACAACTATCCATTCCGCCACTTGTTAAGACAACTCCGATCATAAATCAGTTTCAGATATGAATTTGGGAATCAGACGCCTTTTACGTCTGGCCCCCAGATGTATTTGTGAAGCTGCAATTGCATTCTCGCCCGGACGCCGGAATCCAAGACCCAATTTGCCAGGTCTTTTAACTCAACCGCTGCCCAAACCGGAGAAAAAAGTATATGTGGCTGGCGCTCGCTGAGTCTGAATTTGGCGATAACTTGCAGTGCGAAATCAAAATCAGCTCGGTCTTTGATGACGAACTTGATTTCATCAGCAAGATTTAGTCGTTCAAGGTTAGGCCAGAAATTCCGCTCGGCTTCGCCACTGCCGGGGCATTTCACATCCAGAATCTTGATCGCTCGCTCATCAAGCACGCTAGCGTCCAATCCGCCGCCGGTTTCGACCAGCACAGTGAAGCCTTCGTCGCAAAGTCGTCTGACCAGTTCGCAGCATTCGCGTTTTTGCACCAGAGGTTCGCCGCCAGTGATTTCGACGAGCTTGCAGTTGTAATCGCGAACTTTTTCGATCACTTCATCAACGGACATTTCTGTTCCACCGGTGAAAGTGTATTCGCTGTCGCACCACGAACAGCGAAGATTGCACCAGGTCAGCCTGACAAAAATACAGGGCAAGCCCGCAAAAGAGGACTCGCCCTGAATTGAATAGAAAATTTCTGTTATCCGCATTTCGACTTTAGAACAACTTTTCTGCCGGAGGTTTCGCGCCTTTCAGTCGAATGTAAATCGTCGTCTGGCCGCGGTGATGAGTTTGATGCTCGAATGCTTTGGCCAAAGCTCCGCCGCGTGTTGTGTCCTGACCGAAGACTTTGACTGCTTCGCCCAGTTTTTTCGAGTCAGTACCTTTGATGGCACCGATGACGAAATCGTAACTGTCAGTCACAGCTTTGGTGCAGGCCGCTTTGGTTTTCATCGAGTCGGTTTTTTCCAGGTTGACCTTGTTTGTGCTGGCAACTCCGGTAGCCGCCGCCGCAAAAGCGTAATTGGCATTGGCCAGGTGCAGCATCTGTTCGGCAAAGCTGCGAATGTCCGGGGTCGGTTTCAAGCCGTATCCGTCTTCGGGCATGGCGTCCAGATATTCTTTGGTGTAATCGCGCGCGCGAGTCCAGTCGGCGACCATCATTGCAATGTGATCGGGGGCAGCCGCGGCGGCTTGAACCGGTTTAGCGGCAGCAGCCGTTTGGGCAAAACAAACCAGCCCGAAAGCCATTGTGACAGCCAGCGAACTGACCAGGTAACGTAACGTGAGTATTCTCTCCTTCATAAAACTCTCCTTATTCAGTGGTTAGGTTGATTTTGTGGACGACATTGTTGTGGACGACGGTTGCCGTCATCAGCACATACGGCGGACACTGATCTCAGGTTGCGGTCAACTTACAACTTAGTCAAGTACCCATGACTGTAAAAAATTGTAAAAGCTTTTTCAGCTTCAAGTCGGTTTTCAGTTGGGTTGAGGGTCAATTACGCCTGGTTTCCAGACATATAAAACATGAAAACTGGCTTCATTACTTTTACTCTCAGTTGTTAGGAAGCCGAAATGCTCAAAAATTGAGTGCGACTGGCTTAGTTTATCCAGATTGATCGAAAGTTCTTTTCCGCAAGCTGCGGCCTCGTCTTTCAAGCGGCAGATTATGGGCGAGCTGATTCCCTTACCTCGATACTCTGGCAGCAGAGTGATGTCCATAATCCGAATTTCTGTTGCGCGCCGGTCAACGTAAACGCGGCCGACCGGCTGATCTTCAAACAGAATGATCGAATACTCTGCGTTCGGATATTCAGCCCGATAATGGTGAAGTTGCGCGCTTAGTTGAGACCTGATGAAGGCTTCTTTCTGTTCCACAGTCCAGGGAACCATTGCCATTTCCTGTTCTCTGGTGGAGCCATAAACCGCCACTAGAAAATCTTCGTCTGTTGAGAGCGATGGGCGCAGTTTTATGTTGTATGTGATGGTTGTTTCGCTCATTGTTGAGATTCGATTGGACGATTGAAGACGGCTTCGTAAACGACGCTGTCGGTTTGTTGTTCGATTGGAACCAGAAACATAACTCCGCTGCCTAAAGCTTCATGATGTAGGGTAAACATGAACTGCATGTGGCGAATCGGGTACGACTTCGGAAGTCGGAAATTCAAAATGAACTGTTCCTGCTGCGGCGAAGGCGGTTTGTTTTCCACGCTGATCAGTTCAAATTCAACCGTCAGTTGGTCAGTGATCGGCGCCTTAAACTTGGTGCCGATGTAGGGAAGAAAGTCTTCGTAATGCAAAGTGTCCAGCATTTGTTAGCCTCCTGATTAAGCGATTAGTTCTGCCGTTCCATTAAATACTGCGTTCCTGTGTCTTCGATGATCTGAAACCCCAGTCGCTGATAGAGCTGAAATGCCCGATTGAACTTTTCAACGTGCAGCCGCAGTGGTTTACCTTCGCTTGTTGCTTTGGCAAACAATTCTTCAATCAACTTTGAGCCAATGCCTAGCCCGCAAACTTCGGCTAGTAACGCGATGTCAACCAACCTGATTTCGTTCTCCATTCGGGAAATCAGCAGCCGCCCAACAGTCCGACCGTTATCCAGAATTATCAAGTGTTCAGTGTTTTGATAAGTCGAATAAGAGAGGTTTCTGGCGCGAAACTGCAAGCTCAGAAAGGCTTGTTGTTGAGCTTCGCCCCAACCCCACGCAGCCATTTCTTCAGCGCGTGTGTTGCGATAAAGCTCGAACAGGAAAGATTCGTCTTCAGGTTGTGCCGGACGCAAGGTCAGGGAGTCGGTGATTGTAGGATTCATAGTCTTTTAGCTTGGAAAAGCGGCGGGATAATGCAGCAAAGGTTGAGCACGGTCAATCGGCCAAAGTTCAATTTGATTTTTGCGGATTCGGCACTTATGATGCCCGCGTTTTCAGCAAGCCCGCATAGGCAAATACCGCTGAAGGCAACTTCCAAAAGATAATCGAACCCAGATGACCGCAGACTTTCACAAACTGAATCATATCGCCGAACCGCCAGCTTCCTCGTTCTTCGTCGGCACACATTCATCTTCAAATTCATCATTTGTCGGTCATTCATCCTGTTCGTGGCGTAGCTCATCATCACATTCGTGCCATTCGTGGTCGTGCCACTTGTTGTCATGGTAATTGTGGTTATTGAGCGCGCTCCTTCTGAACTCCAAACAATCGCCACAACCAAACCAAGAAAGGCTGGATTCATAAATTCATGAAAATCCTGATTAGCGACAATCTTTCCAAACTCGGCGTAGAAATTCTGCGCCGCAACGAAAACTTTCAGGTGGACGTCAACACCGGTCTGAAGCCTGAAGAACTGAAGGCGATCATCGGCCAATATAACGGCTTGATCGTTCGCAGCGAAACCAAAGTCACCGCTGACATCATCGCCGCCGCCGATAACTTGAAAGTCATTGGCCGCGCCGGTTCAGGCGTTGACAACATTGATGTGAAAGCCGCCACCGCGCGAGGCATCATTGTGATGAACGCCGCCGGAGGCAACAGCGTCACCACCGCCGAACACACCATCTCGCTGATGATGTCGCTGGCTCGCAAAATCCCGCAGGCGCATTCCAAACTGAAAGCCGGAACCTGGGACAAAAAGAGTTTTATGGGCACTGAACTGCGCGGAAAAACTCTGGGTGTCATCGGGCTTGGCAACATAGGCAAGATCGTCGCTCAATGCGCCGTCGGCTTAAGCATGAAAGTCGTGGCTTACGACCCGTTCACTTCGCCGGAAGTAGCGGCCAAAGCCGGAATCGAGCTTGGCAGTCTGGACGATGTGTTCACTCGCGCTGATTTCG
>JAGNMH010000346.1 GCA_017991275.1 Acidobacteriota bacterium | reverse complement strand
ATCGAAGACTTAGGCGTACTTGACGCTGATGAAAACGAGGTCTACACCATCGGCAATCCTGGTTTTGGTCAGACGGATGCCAAGAAGTTCGTCACGGCCAGCGGTGTGCCTTTGACGCCGAAAGCAGTCCGTAACTACGACGGTGTCGAATTCCGTATTGACGGACGTTTTAGTGAAGGTATTTTGAAGCGCGTGAATTACAGTGGTTCTTACACTTACAGCCGTCTGTGGGGTAACTGGGGCGGTCTGGCCAACTCTGACGAAAATGGCCGTTCCGACCCGAACGTGAGCCGCGCATTCGACCTTTCGCCTGGCAACTTCAACTCGAAGGGCCAGAATGTTTTTGGACTGCTGGCAACAGATCGTCCGCATACATTCAAGCTCTTCCTGAATTACAGCCAGCCGTGGGGCGGCAAGTCGGGTGAGACGTTGGTATCAATCAATCAGATTGCTTACAGCGGCACTCCGCTTACTTCGACCGTCGGTTTCATCGTCCCTGTCTTCTATGCAGGACGTGGCGATCTGGGTCGCACACCGGCGCTGACGCAAACGGACTTCTTGATCGCTCACGTCATCAATCTTAGCGAGCGCGTCAAGATGAAGTTTGATGCCAACATCACTAATCTGTTCAATCAGGCTGCAGTGACCAACACCGATCAAGCCTTTAACCGTAATGGCAACATTAGTCTTACAGAAGCGGTTTTCTACAAAGGTGGTTGGGATGTCAATGCGTTAGTCAACCCTGTTACCAGCGCAACCGCTCCTACGAAGAACATTAACTACAAATTGCCGAATCAATATCAAGGCATTCGTGAAGTTCGTCTCGGCGTACGTCTCCAGTTCTAAGTTTTCGTCCCGCAAAAAAGGGATAAACTGAAAAGAGAGAACCTGACCAACTTGGTTAGGTTCTCTCTTAAGTTATTATCGGAAGCCATCTAATAACTTAAGAGAAAGCTTCGCCACCTCATGCCGATGCTAACTAATTTTATTAGCTAAACAACTGGGAATGTCATGGACAAAATTACGAAAAAAATAGAAATGGTTGCCAATGTTGCAATAATACTGGCTGCCTCAGCAATTCTTGTTGTTCTAGTAAGGAGTTATTTTCTCGAGAGGAAAATTCCAGATAGTCCTGAAATTGCAATTGGTACTACTATTTCCATCCCCAATGTTGATGTTTCGAAGAAACATCAAACATTGATTTTGGCATTAAAGAAAGGCTGTAAATACTGCACAGAAAGTGCAACATTTTACCAAAGGCTTTTCAAGGAAATTGAGGAGCGTGGAAAGACTCAGTTAGTAATTGTATCGCCTAACGAGCAACAAGATGCCAAGAGTTACTTAGCTGGTTTAGGCTTGAATCCTAGCTTAATAGTGCAAGTGTCACTTAATTCGATCCAGGTAAAAGGTACGCCAACGTTATTACTTGTTGATAACAAAGGTAATCTCACTTCTCAATGGGTTGGAAAGCTATCTCCAAACTCAGAAGCTGAAGTACTAGCTAAGATGTAATTTTTTTGTCAGTAAGCCTTTGGATTGTTTAAGTTATGGCCAAATTTTGGAAGCCCAAAAACCCACAAGGGGTAGTTTGCCTTATTCGGGTTACACTTGGTTTATGAGCTATAAGCAGCTAAAGGCACTAAAAAGGAGAAATGACATGGTTAAGCCTGAATATAACGGTCTTGTGAGAAGGTTTTTGATTCTCATTGTCCTTGTTGCCAGTTTGAGTGTAATGATTAACTCAAATGTAGCAGCCAGCTATGCACCTAGATGTGCTGAGTGTGAGTGTATGGAAGAGGGGCCTGGCAAAACCTGGTGCCTAAATCATTGTTACGGTGACCTTATTCCTTGCGGCGGAGGCCCCGGTAATGGTTGCCGTGAATTTGAAGATTGCATTTGTGGTTACTGCGCGTAATGGCTTAGAGATATCTGAGTTAGCGTTCTCCACTATGTAAGCAAATCGCAAATATCGCTCCGTCTTTCCAACTTTTTACAACCCACACAAAGAAGGATTACCCAACTCGCATAGTTGGGTAATCCTTCTTTGATTTCAGGCAATGTTTCGTTTGCATCGAATGTTGGCGTTATGGCAGTAATAAATTGACTCCGGCGTCTATGAATTGCGCGTGCTGGTCAAGGAATCGAAGTCCGCACAACCGCTGCAACGCGCGGTGTTATTCAGTGTTGAGTAGGGAGTTAAGAGCGGTTACTTTGCTGCGGCCTTTTCCTTTTCCCTCAGACGGCGGATCATCTCCCGGATACTGTCCGGGTCTTTGACCTCTTTTTCTTCTTTCAGGTAAAGCTCCAACTCAGCGGCGGCGGCGGCAAAGCGCCCTTGTTTTTCATAAATTCCAGCCAGATAAAAATGGGCTTCTGCGGCAGCGGCTCCGCCTAATTGCAGGGCTTTTTTGAAGGCTGCTTCGGATTCAGGCAGTTGCTTATTCTGACGGAAAGCCAACCCCAGCATCATTTGGGCATTCGCATTTGTTGGATTGAAGCTGGCCGATTTGCTCAGGGATTCAATGGCCGAGGGCAACTGGCTCAACTTTAAGTAGGCGACCCCAAGCGCGTAATGGCTGGCTGCCGCACGCGGATTCACCTTTACGGCGTGCAGCAACACAGGCAAGCCTTCTTCAAAGCGTCCTGCCTTAATCAGCTCTTTGCCTAGCAACTCCAGAGCCAGGAAATAGTCAGGAAATAAATCCAGCGACTGTTTCAGTGCGGCCACACCATCTTCAGTATGTCCATCGCGAAAATTCCTTGTGCCACTTTCATAAAGCGCGCGCGCATCTTCAGGTACATTTTGAACAAAGACTGTATCGGATCGTGGTTCGGACGATTTGTTCGGCTTGAATTTCAGAACTATGTCTAACGGATAGCTTTCAGTGCCACCCGGTCGAACTCGCACTGACTGCAATTCGATCCAACCAGTTTCGAATTCCTGATATGGCGTGCCTGTGGTTTCGACGCGAAACTGATAACGTCCCGGGCTCAAGCCTCGGACGAAAAATTGGCCGCTTCCATCCACAAAAATAGTGCGAATAGGCTGGAAGTTCTCATCAATAGCCAGCACCCGTACGTTCGGCACGCTACGGCCTGAAGTATCACTCACTCTGCCGATGACGACGAATTTCTGGAATGGCAACGGATTGAATAACAAGCTAAGCAAAAGGATTGGTAAAAACATGACGGATACCTCAAAAGTCCAATCGGTCAAGGTGTCTTGGTTGGGTTTTTGATTTTGGCTTCATCAGCCCGGGTGTTGAATTGCTGATAGCTGCCAAATTCAAAGACCACGTCCCAATTCAAACCATCGAACAGATCAGGTCTCCCGCCCGCGTTCATTCGGATCAGGCTTGGAACCCAGGCTCCGTCCGGCTGGCGCACCTGCTGGTAAATCAATGCCGCTTCGTCGCGTGGAGCGGTTGACTGAACCAGATCGAAAGCCGCCGCCGAAGCGGGCCAGCCTTCCAATCTGGTCAATACTTTGTCTGTTTGGTCTATCCACACCGTGCCGACCAGGTTGGCAATGTAACGCTGATTAGGGACAAGTTTGACTCCGGGGCGGTAGCGGTAATTCAGAATCACCATTTCACGGTTGCCGATCTTTTCAATTCGTGGCGAGAAGAAATCACACGAACGAAGAAAAGTCGGAATGTTGATCGAAACGTAACCAACCTTGCCCGCATGTACGCCGGTTACTCCTGCTGAAACGTAGCTGCCGGTTTGTTCGTCGGGATTTTCGTCGGTTGCGGGCTTTTCCTTAGAGCGCAGCTTTTCTGCTTCTTCCAATTGTTTTGCGGCGTGTTTGCGTTCGTCCGAAATGGTGCGCGATTGGATGCCGTTGCGGCTGAGCGTAATCAGCACGTGTTCGCCGCGAATCGGATACGCTTCAAAAACCTGTTCTTCGGTATAGATAGAGTTACCGCTGGCGTTCAGCACACGGTGAATCTTTTTCAACTGGTAGGTGTAATCAAGCAGGTTTTTGTGCAGCGCCGCGCCATTGGTGTCAGCCTGCTGTAACAGGTCAGCGTATTCGGACGGCAGCGGAGGCAGCGGCGCCAACGTAGCGGCTGGTTTGGTTTCGTCCTCAATGTTTTTGTGACCAGTCGAATCGGCTTCGGGCTGTGCAGCCATAACAGTCGAAGGTGCGGAGTTTTCCGTCGCGGCAGCAGGGCCGGATGAAATGACAGGCGGCGCGGATTGAATTTTTTCTTTTTCTTTCAAATTGGAGATCATCGCCTTGATCTGCGCAGTGTCTTTGACGTTTTTGGCTTCTTTCAGGAAAAGCTCCAGTTCCTGCCAGGCTTCGCGGTAACGCTCCTCTTTATTGTACAGACCGGTCAAATAGTAATGAGCTTCTGACGCAGCTTCGCCGCCAAGTTGCAGTGCTTTTTTGAATGCGGCTTCTGATTTGTCCAGCGACCCGCTGTTTCCGTAAGCCAGTCCAAGCATCATCTGAGTGTTCGGGTTGTTGGGTTCGATTTGTTCGGATTTGCCCAGCCATTCAATGGCCTGCGGCAATTGGCTGAGCTTCAGGTTGGCAACGCCCAATGCATAAAGACTGCGCGGAGCGCGTTTGTTAATCTCAGTTGCGTGGGTCAAAACGGTTATTGCTTCGTTGTACTGGCCGGCTTTGATGTATTCCAGCCCCAGCTTTTCCAGTGCGTCAAAGTAATCAGGGAAAATCTCAATGGCTTTTTTCAGGGAGTTGATGGCCTGATCTGTTTTGCTTTCTTTCAGATTCTTGATTCCACGATCCATCTCCTTTTGTGCGGCTTTGGGGACATCCTGCGCAAAGATGGTTCCGGCTTTCCCTGATGGCGTCTCACTCTTTTTGTACTTCAAGGTGATGTCCAGAATGACGTCTTCATTCCCGCCTAAGCGCCGTAAGGCCTGCAATTCCAATTGCTGGGAATGTTCTTGATAAGGCGTGCCGGTGGTTTCAATGCGAACTGTAAACCTGCCCTGCTTGATTCCTTTCAGCGTAAAACGCCCTCCGGTGTCAACGAAAGCTGTATAAATTGGCTGAAAGTTTTCATCAACGACTGAAACTCTAACGCCGCTAACCGATTGGCCATTGGGCGCCCGGACTATGCCTATCAATGAAAAAGATGCTGAAGCCTGGCCAACACCTGTGACGATTGCCGTTAAAAGCAAAAATAGCAAAATTACGAGCCGCGAAATCCCAAGCTGCATGACGGATGAACCAGAGTGCATAATTTCCTCCGAGCGAAAGGCAAGTTTGAAGACGTTTTGAACGCGGTGATTGTAACAATGTGCAGAGCTTGTCGCCAATCAATTTTCCTGATGGCAACGATAGGAAACCCGCGTCCTGCAACGCTGTTACGATCAAGGGGGCATTGCTGGACATATCCGGTATGACTGGGTAGATTGGCGCTCCAGTGGTTTCTAAATCATCAAATCTCAAAAGCAAATTATGAAATACTCTGAAATAGTCGAGGCCGAAGGCCATCTGGTTGATTCACAGATATTGTCCAAGGTCATGGATCGCGTCATCGAATGCGGCGCGGTTTATGAAGTCATGGATTTCGATCTCGGTCGAACCAACGAACAGTTTTCTCACCTGCAATTGCGTGTCATCGCACCCAGCGAAGACGTTCTGAACAAAACCCTGGAAGAGCTGATTGAGCTTGGTTGTTATCAAAAACAGGTTCACGACGTAACGCTCAAACCCGCGCCGATGGATCGCGTTGTGCCGGATGATTTTTACTCTACGACCAATCACAGGACGTTTGCCCGGATTGCCGGTTCGTGGCTGGAAGTTGGCAAACAGCGAATGGACGCCGTTATTGTCATTACCGACGGCAAAGCCGATTGCCGTAAATTGCGTGATGTGAAACAAGGAGACCAGATCGTTTGTGGCGCTCATGGCATTCGCATACAGCCGGAGTTCAAAGAGCGCGACCGGCTTGGGTTTGCCTTTATGGCGAATGATATTTCCTCCGAAAGACGCACAGAAACCGCAGTCAAAAAAATCGCCGCGATGATGCGTCAGGTCAAAGCCGATGGCGGGCGCATTGTTTTCGTTGCAGGCCCGGTGGTTGTTCACACTGGTGGGACTCAGGCGTTTTGCGAAATCATCCGCCAAGGATTTGCCGACGCCCTGCTGGCCGGAAACGCGATTGCGGTTCACGACATTGAGCATCAGCTC
>JAGNMH010000345.1 GCA_017991275.1 Acidobacteriota bacterium | reverse complement strand
GCGCAGTTCTGAGCGCGCGCATTTACCAACTAGGCGACAACCTGGTGGTCAAAGCGGAGTTGGTTGACACCGGTGACGGCTCGCAAATCTGGGGCGCTCAATATCAGCGGAAGCTGGACGATTTGTTCACCATTGAACAGGAGCTGGCGCGGGAAATTTGCGACCACTTGAAGCTGAAGCTTAATGAAGAGCAGCGGGAACGTTTGACACGCCGTTACACCGAAAACGCCGAAGCCTATCAGCATTATTTGAAAGGTCGTTATTACTGGCATCAACGCTCAGGTCCAGGATTGAAAAAAGCTATCGAGCATTTCAATGCGGCGATCAGGTTGGATGATGAATACGCTCTGGCTTACTCCGGCCTGGCCGATTGTTTCATCTTGCTCGGAGTTTACGGAGCGGCTCCTCCGCGAGTGATCATGCCTAAAGCCAAAGATGCTGCTGAAAAAGCATTGCAGATTGATGAAAATCTGGCTGATCCACATGCTTCACTCGGCGCTTTCCATTGTTGGTATACCTGGAATTGGGTGGAGGCCGAACGCGAGTTCAAGCGCGCCATTGAATTAAACCCATCCTATACCAACGGTTACCACTGGTACGGTTCGATCTTTCTGCTGGCAAGGAATCGTTTCGACGAAGCAATGGATATGGAGCGAAAAGCTCTGGAGCTTGAACCGATGACGCTGGTTATCCGGGCCAGCTTCACCTGGATCCATTATCAGGCTCATCGTTTTGAAGAAGCTGTGGCCAACGGTATGGAGGAAGTTGAAATTGACCCAAACTTTGCTCTGGGGCGATTTTATTTAGGAATCAGTCTGGCTCAACTGCATCGTTATGAAGAGGCAATTGAGCATTTGAAACGGGCGGTTGAACTTTCAACCGGCGGGTCTTTGGTCAAAGCGGCCTTGGCGAACGTTTATGCCGTTGCGGGGTACAGGGAAGCGGCTGAAGAAATCCTGGCCGATCTGCAATCTTTTCCGACCAACAAAGATGTTTCGCCATTCTTTCTGGCTTTGATTTATGCCGGTCTGGGCGATGCCGAACGTGCCTTGCAAATGTTGGAAGCCACCGCGGACGAGCGTTATTGCTGGGCCTCTTACCTAAAATCCGAGCCGGTGTTTGATGAATTACGAAAAGAAAAACGTTTTACCGACCTGCTGAAAAAGATGGGGTTGGCAGACTGACATATTGCCGCTAACATCTCGCCTCGGACATTTCCTGTCCGAATTATTGGAATAACCGGATCCCCGAACAAAACTCCAAACGCTGGTTCGTTGCCTTGCTGTCACAGACCATCTCAAATTACAGAGTCCTTTATCACATCGGCACCAGCCTGCTTGGCGAGGTCTATCTGGCCGAAGATGCCAAGCTTGGTCGAAAAGTCGCACTACTGTTTCTGCCTGAACAGTTTGCGCGCGACGCCGAACGTTTGCAGCGTTTGTCGCAGGAAGCCCGAATTATCTCCACGCTGAACCATCCGAACATAAGAATGATGTACGAGGTCAGTTCGGCCCAGATCAACGGGGAAAATCAATATTTCATTGCCAACGAATGGGTAGAAGGCCCGACCTTGCGCGAGCATCTGGCTTATACGCGAATGCGTGTAGAAGAGGTTTTGGACTTAAGCACGCAGATTGTCACGGGGTTGGCTGCGGCTCATGCCGCAGGAGTTTTGCACCGCGACCTGAAGCCGGAAAACGTGATGATTCGCCCGGATGGTTACGTCAAAATCCTGGATTTTGGGCTGGCCAAGTTAATCGAACAGGACACCATGTTGGTTGAATTGGACAGCAGAAGTTCGATGCCGCCAGTTGCAAAAGAAGAAGCTCCGGCAAGTGACGACGCAGCTACGACTGAGATTCGAATTAGTGACAGTGGCGGAATTAGCACGTCATCAGGAGTCGGAAATGATCCGTATCGCACAAAACCGCTTGATGCTGTCGAAGCGGCCAAGCTTACGACCGTGTTGAGTCTGAAAGATCGTTCGGCAGCGCGTTCGACCACGGGATTGTGGTGGATGCCCGGCACAACAGGTTATCTGTCTCCTGAACAAATTCAGGGCGAAGCGATTGATGAGCGCAGCGATCTGTTCAGCCTGGGCGTCATGGTTTACGAAATGTGTACCGGGCGATTGCCGTTTGAAGGTCAGACGACGACCACTGTGCTCAGTTCGATTTTGCAGAATGCTCCGTTGCCGATTCGCCGTTCAATGCCCGATGCGCCGGAAGAATTGGAATGGATCGCCGCCAAACTGCTGGCCAAAGAGCGCGATGAGCGTTACCAGACTGCGCGCGAACTATTGAATGACTTGAAACGATTGCGGCACCGCCTGGAAGTTGAAGCTGAGCAGGCAAAGCAGTTGGCTCACAAAAGTGACTCGATGGATGATTCTCTGCGTCGTAGCGGTCAGGGTAATCAAAGTTCAAAACAGCGATCATTGGAAACCAAGGCCATCAGTGCCGATTCAGGCAGGCAATCAGGGAGGGGAACTGAAGTCATTAGTGGGCGTTCTTCCGGTTCCACACGTCATTCGTCCGGAGCTTCGCGGGCTTTCAGCGATTCCATTGACTCCCTGGCTGTGTTGCCGCTGGCCAACATTGCCAATGATCCGAATGCCGAATATCTGAGCGACGGTATTACCGAAAGCGTCATCAACGCTTTGGCGCGTGTGCCGGGTTTGCGTGTGATGGCCCGCAGCACCGTTTTTCGATTCAAAAACAAAAACTCCGACCCGTTGGAAGTCGGGCGCGAATTGCAGGTTCGAGCAGTTTTCGCTGGCCGGCTATTTCAGCGTGGAGACGACATTGTTATCAAAGCCGAGCTGGTTGATGCCGAAGACGGGTCGCTGCTGTGGGCTGAACAGTATCAACGCAAGCTGGGTAAGGCCGGTGACATTTTCGAACTGGAAAAAGACATTGCCAGGCAAATTTCGGAAGGGTTGCGACTCAAACTTGGAGGCGAGCAGAAAGAGAGGTTGGCCAAGCAACAGACCGTGAATCCGGAAGCTTACGAGCTTTATTTGAAGGGACGATTTTGCTGGAATCAGCGCAGCCCCGAGGGGCTGAAAAAAGGTGCGGAGTTTTTTATCCAAGCCGTCAGGAAAGACCCGAATTACGCGATGGCTTATGCAGGACTGGCTTCGTGTTATGCGTTTTTGAGCGTTTACCTGCTGCCTCCTCGCGAATTCATCCCCAAAGCCAGGATGGCCGTCATGAAGGCGCTGGAACTGGATAGCCAGTTGGCCGAAGCGCATGCCGCTTATGCTTCGATTTTGTTTTGGTATGACTGGGAATTTGATCGCGCTGAAAAGGAATTTTTACGCGCCGCCGAATTGAACCCAAACTATTCAGAAGCTACTCAGTGGTTGGCTTATCTATACAGCTCTCAAGAACGATTTGATGAAGCATTTGAATTACTTCGTCAGTCACAATTGCTGGACCCGCTTTCGGTTCCGATTTCGGCCAGCTTCGGCGAACTGCTCTATTTTGCGGGGCGTTATGAAGAGTCGCTGACGCATTGCCACAAAACCCTTCAGATGGACGCTGCTTTCGGCAAGGGACTTTACTACCAAACAATGTCATGGATGGCGGTTGGCAAGTTTAACGAAGCGATTGGCTTTCTGAAATTCGCCATTGAAAATCGCCCGGAAGCCAAAGAACTGGCAACGTTGGTGCTGGCAATTGCACTTGGAAAAGCCGGGCAAATTACTGCTGCGCGGCAAATTCTGGTCGAGATTGAAAAATATGGCGAGACGAATTACGTCCCGCCATATTACCTGGCCCTGATTACAGCCAGCATCGGCCACACTGACCGAGCTTTTTTCTGGCTGGAAAAAGCTTATCAGGAACGCAGCGGCTGGATGCCGTGGATCAAGCTGGAGCCGTTGCTGTCAGGTTTGCGAACCGATGCGCGCTTCAGCGATTTGCTGCGGCGCATCGGCTTGAACCCATAAGCTTTTATGGACGATTGGCCAGCGACGAACGAACCAGCGCCAATGTTTCTTCCAATTCCTTGCCGGTGATTTCCAAACGTGGTGGACGCACACGGGCGCTTCCCATTCCCACTTCTTCCTGAACCAGTTTGATTAACTGCACAAATTTCGGCACGCAATCCAATCGCAGCAGCGGCAGAAACCAGTTGTAAAGCTTCAACGCTTTTTCGGTTTCTCCATTCATCGCCAGATTGAACAAGTCTACGGATTCTTTCGGCAGAGCGTTGACCAATCCGGCAATCCAACCGACCGCGCCTACGCCAATGGCTTCGACGATGCCGTCGTCAACTCCGACCAGAATCGCCAAACGATCTCCAACTAAAGCTCGAATGCCAGTCACTCGCCGAGTGTCCGCGCTGGATTCTTTAACCGAATGAAAGTTTTCGTGTTCGGCAGCCAGTTCCTGAATCTGCTCCGGCACGAAGTCAGTGCCATAAGCAATCGGGTTGTTATAAAGCATGCAGGACAGCTTGGTGGCTTTGAAAACTTCGGCGACGTGATATTTCATTTCGCGCCAATCGCCTTTGTAAACATAAGGAGGCAAAACCATCAATCCCTGACAGCCTTTGTCGGCAGCCATTTTCGCCTGCTCAATGGCTTCGGCTGTGCTCAGTGCGGAGATGGCTCCGACCACCGGTTTATCGCCGGAAGCTTTGACGATGGTTTCCCACAATGCGCCGCGTTCGGCAAAAGTCAGCGTGTTGCCTTCGCCCAAGCTGCCCGGCGCAACCATTCCGGTGCAACCGTTATCCAGCATCCAGCGAACGTGTTTGGCAACGAAGCCGTGGTCAATGCTTAGGTCTTCGTTGAAGCAGGTGGTAATCGCGGGCATGACGCCCTTCCAAATCATAGCCATAATTTTTTTATTCCTCTTTTCCGCCCACGAAGCCACACAAAGAAGACACGAAGAGAAGGGAAATTTTCAGACAGGATTTACAGGATTCAGCAGGATGAAGGTTTTGGACGAACTGGGCTGAATTGAACCGAGCACTAATCCTGTTCAATCTTGTAAATCCTGTCCACTTCTTTCCCCTTCGTGCTTTCTTCGTGTGTCTTCGTGGGAGAATCATTTTCTTAACGAGTTAGGTTTTCCAGCCGTGCAGGAAAGATCGGCGGTCGAACCGATTCCATCCCCCAGCCAAATAAAAATTCCGTCGCCACTCCACAAATTCGTCCCTGGCAAGGCCCCATTCCACAACGAGTTTGCAGTTTGGCTTCGCGCCAGGATGTTTGTTTTTGTAATCGTTCAAAGCTGACATCTTCGCAGCGGCAAACGAAAGTTTCAGCAGTCGGCAACGCCCGAAGTTCTTCACGCAAAGCAAAAGTCCCGTTTAAGACTTCGGCAAAGCGGCGTTGTTTGGCGCGTTCGGCAAACAATCGCCGGGCTTCGTCTTCTCGACCAGCCGCAGCCAAGCCAGCGATTTGTCCTTCGACCAGCGACAATTCCAGGCCGCCGATGCCAGTGGCTTCGCCAGCGCAAAACACATTCGACAACAAAGTCTGTTGAGATTCATTGACGGCAACCACGCCGTTTTCAATCGCGCAGCCCAGCATCGCAGCCAGTTCTGTGTTCGGCGTTAGATAAAATCCACAAGCCAGATAATCGCATTCAACTTCCCAAGTCTTGTCGCCTCGCCGCATCGTGACGGATTCCAATTTGCCCTCGCCTTTTGCCGCCACAGGCCAGCAACCCGGCAAGTAAGGAACTCCACCGAGTTGTTTTTTCAGGCTGATGGCTTGAGTAATTTTTGATGGCTGGCCGAGCAAGGCCTTGCCAAACCGCATCAAGCGACTCCACCCGGCTTGTTCGGCAATGAGCAAAACTTCGGCTCCGCGTTTTTTCAAATACGCCGCGACAGCCATCAACAACGGCCCGCTTCCGGCGACAACAATTCGTTTGCCCGCGACTGGAAAGCCCGATTTTGCAAGAGCTTGCAAGCCTCCAGCGCCAGTCACTCCCGGCAGAGTCCATCCCGGAAATGGCAAAAAGCGTTCGCGCGCTCCCGTCGCCAGAATCAGTTTTTCAAATCTCAAATCGCAATTGCCGTCCGCAGTTTCCGCCAGCAACCGCCCGGCTTCAGGCTGAGCGAAAATCCGCGCGCCATGAACGAAGCAGACGTTGACGGATTTCATCCGCTCGAACCACTTGCTCGCTTCCGGCGAACTCGGTTGCGCTTGGTCGCCGCGCCAGATTTGTCC
>JAGNMH010000344.1 GCA_017991275.1 Acidobacteriota bacterium | reverse complement strand
GCACAGATCGTAACCTTCGCGCGCGTGGCGTCCGGGATTGCGAACCGCAAAAGTCCTGCTTATGACGGCTTGAGCTTTCAATGCTTCAGGCTCGGATTCGATGCTGGACTCGGCGGCCAAAACTCCGACCAGGTAATTTTCCAGCGGCATTTCACGCGTAGTGTTTTCGCTGATCGAGCGCACTTTGACGGATTGCGGATTGCGATTGAGACGGGGAGACCGGGGGACAGGGAGACGGGGGGAAAACATTTCTTGTAACTCGTAGCTTGCTTCTTGCGACGGTTGATTACCCAAGTCAACTTGATCGCCTGATCTCCCCGTCTCCCCGTCTCCTCGTCTCCCCGTCGTTCCAAGTTCAAGAATCTTTCCAGCAAGCTCCGCCGCCTGAGAACCGTGAGCGCGTTTCAGAAAAACCAGCACGCCGAGTTTCACTTGCTCAGGCGCAGGAACTCCCGTTGGTCGCTTGTCCGCCGCAAAACCAACAAACCAGCCTTGAGTGCGAAAGCCATTGCTGGCAGTCGAAGTTCCAGTCTTGCCGAAAACAAAGCCCGGCAAATTTCCGAGTTCAGTTTTGGACGCCGTGCCGTACTTCACCGCGCCGCGCATGCCTTCGATCAAGGCGGTTCGATGAGTCGTCGAGATGTTTAACCGAGCAGTTTCAGTCGGAGCGAAAGCCGCGTCCGATGTTTGTCTGGGCCGATAAAGATGGCCTCCGTTGACCAGCGCCGCATAAGCCGCCATCAGTTGAATCGGCGTCACCAGAAATTTGTCGTCGTCACCCAGCGCCGTCTGAACTCGCCATTCGCCACGCGGCAAACTTCCCGCAGCTTCGTTGGCCGCAACTCCGGTTCGTTCGCCGAAGCCAAAACCGCCGAGCGCCGCGTTAAAAGTTCCTTCGCTCAAACGTTCGCCGACGTGAGCAAAATAATCGTTGCAGGAATACGCCAAAGCCTGAGTCAGACTAAAAGGCGAGTTGCTGCGCGGATGTGAACAAACGATTTCGAAATCTTCGTGCGAGTATTTGGTCTGGCATTGCCTGCGCGTCTGCAAATCCAGCAGCCCGGCTCGCAAAGCCGCCAACGCCGTGAAAGGTTTGATTGCCGAACCCGGCGGAAAGGCTTGCTCAAAAGCCAAACGAGGATTGACGACAGCGCGCAACCTTCCGGTCTGAGGATCAATGACAATCACCGTGCCTTCGCGTTCGCCAAGAGCTTCGGCAGCGACTTTTTGTAAGAGCTTGTCCTGTTCGGCTTCGTTGATGTTTCGAATTGGCTGAGCCGCAACGTTGAATTCACTTTTAGCCGGCGGCGACGAACAGGCAGGAAAAAAAACATTCACCACGAAAAAGCACAAAAGGCACAAAAGCCTGATTGAAGACTTTTGTGCCTTTTGTGTTTTTCGTGGTGAATCAAAGTTCATCAGATCAAACATTCAGCCCATTCATTGATTCATTGAGCGCGCGCCGAGTCGTCATCTCCGCCATTGCGCCAAGCGTCAGCAACCAGCCGACAAAAATCATTAGCAACGCAAACGCGAAGCGCGCTCCGGCCAACCAGACCTCGTTTTCAGACAGCTTTCTGCTGTGCAATCATCGCCTTCCGCAATGTCTCGTTGATGGCTTCGGGCGTTTTGAAGAACTCGATTATTTCCGGCTCGACGCGAACGCCTGCGCCGGAAAAGCGTCCTCGATATTCTCTGCCTTGTCGCTTTGCTTCTGCCCGGATGGCGTCAATGTCGAGTTCGGCAGGTAGCTCATCTTTCAAGTCGTAATCGCTGTCTTCAAGCAAACGGATTTCCTTTTTCATAACTTCGCCTTTCTTTCGGTTCCATTTCTCTTGCGCTGATGATGCGAACATCGTCCCCGCGCTCTGTGAATGAAACGGCCAGCAAACAGCCAGCCGATGAAGTGCCTAAGCCAATGTAGCGCGCCTCCCCATCTGAATGCCGCAAATCAGGCAGAAACTCAGCAAAGGGATCATCAAAGACGGTGGCGGCATCATCGAAGGAAACTCAATGATCTTTAAGGTTGCTCTCTGCTTTTTTCGTGTGCCACTCAAAAGCCATATCATCCCTTTTTGCTTTCGTTTCTGACTTGCTTCAAAGCACTTAGCGCGCTCTACCAATTGTGCCACTGACTGCTCATATCTCAACCTCGCTCATAGCTCGCCGAGTCGTCATTTCAGCCATTGCGCCAAGCGTCAGCAACCAGCCGACGAAAATCATCAACAACGAAAAAGCAAAGCGTGATCCGGCCAGCCAGACTTCGCCCCATTTGCTGCTGACGTGAGTTTCGGTAAACGCCGAAAACCAGGCCAGCGCGCCGCACACTGCCAGCACGACAACGTAAATCAAAACCGAGCGCGGCGAAAAGGCTGCGGCAATCGAACGGCCAACGCCTTTGAAAGCAGCGCCCAGCCCCTGCCGAATCGCAGCCATCCAGCAATGAATCGCCAGCAGCGGCAAAGCCAGATAAAGCAGCAACCAGCGCCCGACCATCAATGACATCTCCAACCAGCGTTTAGGCTTTTCGACATCGGCAACGAATTTTTTGTCCAGATAACCGAACAGCCACCACAGAGCAACAGCCACCACGATTAACGGCAGACTGACGATCAGCAGTTTCCAAAAATCCTTCAAGGCGCGTTTCAGCAAGTAGCCCGCGCCGACTCCGATTCGCACATAGCTAAGACCGATCACTTGCAGCAGGAAGAAGGAAATCAGGGCTGCCAGCGGCAGAATGACCAGACTCAGCACGACCTGGAGCTGAGTGGCCTGGCCGACCACGGCGACAAACAAATACGCGGCCAGCAACAACGCCGCGTAACACAGAAAAGCAATCAGCACCGCGCCGAAGTTGGTAAAAAGCTTTTGCGCCGCAGCGCCGATTGATGTGAAAACGTCTTTGATCATCTATTCACCCAAGTTCGTAGTCCCGCCTTTAGGCGGAACAGGGGCGCATTCAAGCAAACCGGAAAAGCCTTTTCTCAAGAACTATTCCACCTAAAGGCGGCGCATGACTTTCCGCCTGAAGGCGGGACTACGAACAACTTGATTACAAACAACTATTTCTTGTCCAAAATGTTCAGCCGGTAATTGGCTGTGTTGGCGTGCGAGCCGGGTTGGTACATCAATTCAGCGCGCGCAGGAGCCACGCGAAACTCTCCGGGGGTTTGCACACGCATCGCGTACTGGAACGTAGCGTCGCCGTCGAAATAACTGACAAACAGCGCCGTCCGCTGGTCGCGGAATTCGCGCTGGCTGTACCAATCGCTCCAACCGCTGATTGAATAACCGAAATCAAAACCGCTGAAGCGTTCAACCTGTTCGCAACCAGCCGGAATCGGGTCTTCGATCAGCAAGTATTGAGACTTCGTACCCATAACTCGAACGCGCGAAACGATCATATCGCCAGAGCGAACCTCGCCTGTCAGCGGTTCGGTCTTCCAAACGGGCTTGCCGCCCTGGTCGCTGACACTCAACCGCAGATATTCGCGCGTCAGTTTCAACCCGCCTGCCGAAAAATCAGCCGTTTCTTCTTTGGTGTAAAAGTCCTGAGTCACCGCGATATAGGCCACGCCTGCTCCGCGTTTGACAACGCGAACCAGACTGGACGGAGCCACGTTGCCAGCTTTTCTCTCGATGATGACCGGCTGACCGCTGACGGCTTCGGCGGCGGTGACTCTGCGATTGATAACCTGTTCGCTGTTCAGATAAACCTCAATGGTGTAATCGGCGGTCAGTTCTTTACTTGCGCGCAAATAATCGGTCAGAGCAAAAATGGCAAAGGCCGAATGCTTGGTCGTTTCCCAGTAATAACCATTCCGGCGATGAGCCACCAGCCAGCGCGCAGATTTGGCCAGCAGTTCGCTGTTAGGATTGATCTGAGCCAAAGCTTTCAGCGACCACGCCGTAGCTTCCAGATTATTTTCTTCGGTGAAATCCAGCATAGGCCGCCGCTTCGATTCCCAGTAAGTATCTGACTGGCTTATCTTCGCTGTGCGCTCTATGTCGCCAGCCACCAGTTGAGCACGATTGTCGTTGCGCAGCTTTAGGGTTAACGCCAGCAAAGCGCGAGCGTAAGGCTGCATCTCGCTGCGACGGTTAAACATATCGTTCAAATGCCGAACATCCGCTCCGCCGCTGATCTGCTGGGCGTAAAGCAGGTAAGCCCGCGATTCAATGTCGAATGGCGTGCCGTCTTCCATCTTGCCTGTGTCCAGCAACTGCTGAATTTTCTTTCTTCCCTGCTGAACCTTGTATGGTTCAACGCCGTAACCTGCACGCTCGGCCAGAGCCAATCCATCCATCACATAAGCCGTCATAAACGGATCGGTCTTGTCGTCTTTCCACCAACCCCAGCCGCCGTCTTCGTGCTGGAACCCGTAAAGGCGATCCAGGCCGCGCTGAACTTTTTTGCCCAGATCGTTGCCTGCTCCAATCGAAGCCGTCTTCACCTCTTTCACCGTCTGGGCGACGATCACGTTCGGCAGGAAGCTGGACATGGTTTGTTCTGTGCAGCCGTAAGGATAAGTCGTCAGATAATCCAGCGCGCCGAACATTGCTCCGGCAACCGAAGGCGAGGCCTCAATTCGAAGCGTGCGGGCTTGCGCGTGAGCGTTTCCGGGCAGGACGAACGACATTTGCTTTTCGGCGGTGTCTTCACTCAACGCCAGCGATTCGCCTTTTGTGACGCGAGTTCCGGCGGCGACAACCGGCATAGGCAATTCAACTCCGTCGGATTCGCCGCTGGTTTTAGCCGTCGCCAACAACGTGACGTTGCCGAAGTTCGCAGCCGAAATGTGCCAATCAATTCGCTGTTCGCCGTCTTTGGAAATGGTCACAGTTCGCTGGCCGGCGTCCAGCAATTGCGCGCCAGTGACCTTCAATTCAACCTGAGTGACTTTGTCTTCTTTCTGGTAATTGTGAACGATGCCGGAAATCGTCACCGTGTCGCCTTCTGTGGCGAAGCGCGGAGTTTCAAGCCGCAGGATCAGGTCTTTGCGCGAAATTACCTTGCCGATCTTTGATCCGACTTTCAGATCAGCCGTCACCGCGCGAGCCGTCGCCCGCCAAGTAGTCAGGTTGTCGGGCAGGTTTAATTTGATTGTGGCTTTGCCGTCGCCGGCGGTGACAACTTCAGGTTGCCAGAAAGCAGTGTCGCGGAAGTCTTTGCGAATTTTCGGATCGGCGTACTGGCTGTCGTTTTTGAAGTCAGCCAGTTGGTACGAACGTTTGTTTTGAGCCAGGTCAATTTTCTTGTCACCGGAATAACCCGTGAACTGAAACGCGGCTGCAAAGTTTGTCGAAACCCGCGTGTAACGAGTGCCATAAAAAGCTCTGCGAATGTCGCCAGCGGAATCCGGGCGAATGCTGTAAATCGCTTCGTCCACCAAACCTAAACTGACTTCGACTCCGGCTGCCGGGGAGCCGTCGGAGTTTTTGGCGATGATCTGGTACGAAGCCGGATCGCGCGGTTTGTATTGTTGTTTGTCAGGAATCAGTTCGATGTTCAGGAATTTATTGACCGCCGGAACCGCGATGTTTTTGCTGTGTTCAAACATCTCGCCGTTTTTGACATAAGCCACGCTCAGTTGAATGTTCGGCGAATAAGCATCCTTGATCGGCAGGTCAATCACTACGGCTCGTCCATTGGCGTAAATCTGGCGAGTGTCCAAAACGCGAGTCATTTCAGTCGTCACCAGCAAATGAGCTTTGTCGGTGGGCAGCAGCGCCAGGATTTTGGCAGTCTCGCCGACCTTGTAGGATTTTTTGTCGGCGACCAGTTTGATTGAACCTTCGTCGCGCCAGGCATTGCCGACCCAGTTGTCGTTTTCGCTGGTAACGTACAAACCACCCGCGTCGTGTTCAATCTGTTTGCCGTTTTCGGTGACGACGGCTTTGATATCAATGTCGCCAATAACTCCGGCGCGGTATTCGTAAACGGCTTCGCCCTCGGCATTGGTCGTCACTTCACCGGTCGTGGCGCTTTCAAATTTGCGAACCCAGTCGGTGTATTTGTAACCGTTGTCTTCCTTTTCAACCTTTTCCCAACGCGACAACGAAAATTTCAAACCGACTTTGGTTACAACCGGTCGGCCTTCGTAATCTCGTGTGCGGACGCGAACTTTGGCGGTTTCGCCTTTGTAATAAACATAGCGGTCGGAATTGGCGCTGACTGAAATGTTGCCGCGAGTGCCGA
>JAGNMH010000343.1 GCA_017991275.1 Acidobacteriota bacterium | reverse complement strand
GATGTTTTCTACGCGCTTTTTGCAATTGACACTTGGCGCTGCTCTTGGTGGGGTAACCGCCGCAAAGTTCGGGTATAACACTGCCTTCGTTATCAACTCGATTTCGTTTGTTGTTTCGGCGGCATTCATCTTTGTGATTCCGTCGGCGATCATGCGAAAACAGAGCGCCGAAGTTTCTGTTGAAACCATCGCGAAACAGGGCAATCGGTTTCTAATCGAAGTACGCGAAGGCCTGGCTTACATTTGGCAGACGCATTTTGTCCGAGGAATCGTCATGGTGAATGTCGGCTGGGCATTGGGCGGAGGGATGAACAATCTGGTCTTTGATCGTATTGCCAGGCATGAGTTTGTCAGGAATACAGGCGATCCGGGCGATTGGAGTCTGGCTGCGTTGCTGACTGCTGCTGGCGCGGGATTGTTTATAGGGATGGCTCTGGCGCGCAGAGCCGGGGTGTGGATTTCTGATGAACGGCGAGCGGGTAATTTTGTCGGCTGGTTGTTGCTGATTCACGGTTTGTTCTTCGCGGCGGCGGGGTTGATGCCTTCGCTGCTTGGGTTCGCGCTGTGCATTGGCATCAGCCGATTGATTCTGGGCGCTGAATTCGGAGTTCAGGAAACGTTGATGATGCGAATGATTCCCGACGAGTATCGTGGCCGTGTTTTTACGACCGACCGCGCTCTGGAACTGAGCACGATGACTGTTTCGATGCTGGTGGCCGGAGGATTGCTGAAATGGGTCAGCCCAAGAACGATGGTAATGGTGTCGGGATTGCTTTCAGCCAGTCCGGGATTGATATGGTTAATGGCAATGTGGTTGAAGCGGTTCAGCGTGCCGACTTGCGCTGTGCGTGAGCAATACAGCGAAGGTTAGGCCGAAGGCCAGCCGCAAAATAACAAAGGCGCAGCCGTAAATTTTCTGAATTTACGGCTGCGCCTTTGGTTTTACGGAGAAGCTTCAGTTGCCGGGCGGTTTGGTTGGCGGCGGAACCGGCGCTTGCGGATCATCAACAAATTTGATGTCGGTCTCAAACTTCCTATAGAACTTGAAGTAGAGCATATTGCGGGATTGTTGTTTCAACCTGCGGTCACCAATGACGAACTCGGCACGCAGCGGCAGCAGAACTTCCACATCAATACCTCGCAGCTTGATCATGTCGTAATCAATCGTGCTGTCGGAATTCGTCACAGGATAACTTTTCGGAAGATCGTCAACAGCCTGTTCAATTCGCAAAACCAACTTCTTTTCTGCATCAATCCATATGCTGCCGCTGTAACCGGAGACAATTTGCGGAGCTCCTTCAGCCTTGATCGTTAGCTTCGACGTTTCCTTGGCTACGCGAAAATCGTAAATGTTTGTTGGCCGAGTGCCCAGCTTGTCTTTGCCAGCAGGAGTGAAGACGGTTTTAGTTTCCGCATCAAAAAGCGAGGCCAGAGCCGAAGCAAAATCCCCAGTCGAGTAAGCTCCACCTGATTGTTCCAGAGACTTGGTCACAGGGCGACCTACCGCATTGATCGGCTTGTAAGTCTCACGCTTGTGGTTGTAAGTCAGTTCATAAGTCAGCGTGTCTGCCCGCTCCCACGCGCCTGAACCATCAATGTCGTAATACCGCTGAACTTCCTGTTGGCAGATGAAGTCCGGCAATTCTTCCAGATAGTCGCGGACGTTTTTGCGAGTTTCTTCCAGAAAAGGATCAAGCGGCGGAGCGCCGGTGACGGTCAATTTGCCATAAGAAGCCGATAGCTTTTCAGCAGCTCGTTTGATGGTGTTCAGCAAATGCGGATGAGCGCCGTTGGCTCGCAACCGGCTGATGGCTTCTGGCGTAGCGGCAAACGCGACGCCGACTCTTTCGACGTGAACAGCCAGATCAGGTTCGGTCATGTTTCGCCCCACAGAACGCCGTAACAGGATGTTCAAATCCTGCAAAGTCAGCGGTTGGTTTGAAAGTTGGGTAGGCGCTGGTGTTTGGGCGTAAGTCGCCGATAGTAAATGCGTCGTTGCAATCGAACAGACAAAAGCAATTGCCAAAACAAAGATGATTTTTTTCATGTGATTCACTCCTTTTCAGGAACGCCAGCATTGTTATTTATTGCCGAATGATTTTCCAGCCTGCGGCCCGCACACCAAAACTTGCCTTACAAATCTTCAATGACTTGTTTTAGAATCAAACCTGTTGATGGTCGGAACATGCCCCCAGGCATTTCCTGATTTCTGTTCGACCTAAGCTTTTCTGGATGGAGTTTATAGAATTGAAAAATTGCTTGTCATTCGCACTCACTGCCCTGATTGTTTTCAACCTCAATCTTTCGTCACTGGCGCAGGATTTTTCACCGACAGTTTCTGGTCGTTCGGCTTCCCCGGCCAACGACAAATCACTCACCACTGATCCCGGAGCTTACGACCGTATTTGGCAGATGACCGGGCCGTTCGGCGGTGATGTCAGCGTGTTGGCAATTGATCCTGGAAATGCCAATCGGATTCTGATCGGAAGCGGCGATGGACAAATTTATAGTTCCAACGATGGCGGCACAGTTTGGAAACGTATGCGCCCTGGAATTCGTGCACCAGGTTTCATTGTGACCGTTATTCATTTCGACCGCGAAAAGCCGAACCTGATTTACGCGGGGGTTAAGCCACAAACCGAAGTCGGAGATGATGTTGGTTCCACCTCAGGAAGCTTTTTCATCAGCGAAGACAATGGCGAAAGCTGGCGTGAAGCAGATAGTATGCGTGGCCGAGCCGTTCGCAGTTTTTCACAAGCGGTCAGCGAGCCAAATGTAATGGCGATTGCCGCCAGCAACGGCATTTATCGTTCGTTAGATCGCGGCAAAAGCTGGGAACTGATCACGCCTGTGGGCAATCCTGAGCTTCGAGGCTTTCATTCCGTAGCCATTGATCCGCGCGACGCCAACGCGATTTATGTCGGCACACATCACTTGCCGTGGAAGACTCTGGATGGCGGCAAAACCTGGAAGCGCACCGGTCATAAAGAAGTCGGTATGATTGATGATTCCGACATCTTCACTATTCAAGTTGACCCGGATAATCCGAACACAGTGATGATGAGCGCTTGCAGCGGCATTTACCGCTCGCAGGATGCCGGGACTGCCTGGACGAAATTTCAGGGCATTCCGTACAGCAGCCGACGCACTCACATGATTTATCGCCATCCGACTCGCCCGGAAACTATTTTTGCCGGGACGACCGAGGGGCTGTGGGTTTCAACTCAAGACGGCAAACCTGACACATGGCGACAGGTGACTTCGGCTCAACTGGTTATCAATGCCATTGCAGTTCATCCCTCGCAACCGGACAGAGTTTTTCTTGCGACTCAGGATAACGGAGTTTTGATCAGCCTGAATGGCGGTGAAACTTATGAAGCCAGCAACGCCGGGTTCATAAATCGCAAAGTTCCGGCTGTGCTGGCCGACAGCAAAGAGCGCGGACGGGTTTATGCTGGGGTTCAGTTTGACGGGTTGAATGGCGGTTTGTTCGTCAGCGAAGACAGCGGCGTCACCTGGCAACAATCAATGAACGGAATGGGCGTGCGCGATATTTATTCACTAACTCAATCGCCGACCAAGCCTGAAGTTGTTTACGCCGGGACGAACCACGGCCTTTTCCGCTCTGATGATCACGGTCGCAACTGGGTTCAGGTCAAACGCGAAGAATCGCCGGTTGATATTGATAAAGAGGCTGGGGCAAAGCCAGTTATCGAAACGCCCAAACAGGCGACTCGGCCACGCTTGGTCACTGCGCAGCCACAAAAGAAATCATCGGCAAAATCCGTTAAACCTGTTGTGCAAGCTCGCTCAAAACCTCCAGTAAAGTCCAAAGCCGCGCCGAAATCCAAAACTGTGGCCAAGACTTCACCGAAGACAAAGAAAGTCGAACCCACTCCAAAACCAGTTAGCGACCGCGTTGATCTGCAAAGCCAGGTTCTGGCCATCGTCTCGTTTACCGCCCGCGTTGAAAATGGTTTGGCGGATTGGCTGATTGTTTCAACCTGGGATGGGCTGTTTTTCACCGAAGACGAAAAGAAAGGATGGAAGCCGTTCAAAATTCGCCTGACTGAAAACGGCGAAGCCTCGGCGAATCAACCGACCATCAATTCGATTGCCGCCAGCCCCAAAGCTCCCGGAGTGATTTACATCGCCACGCGCGATGGTTTGTTTGTATCGCGCGATAACGGGGCAAACTTCCAACAGGTGATAGTTGACGAAGACGTGAAAAGTGTCCGTTCTGTGATCTTCGATCCGCGTTCTAGCGAGACGATTTATCTGGGAACCGCGACAGGCTTTTTTAGGTCTATGGACGCGGGAAAATCCTGGGAACATCGCGGTGGAGGAATGCCGCAGATGGTCAACGTAGGCGGCTTGGTCGTCAGTGCAGCCAATCCCGACGAGCTGTATCTTTTCGACGAAATCCGCACGGCGATTTTTCATTCCAAAGATCGCGGCAAAAACTGGGACAAGATGGACATCAGCCAGTTGCCCAGCGTGCAAATGTTGATGCTTATCGGCGACCCGTTCGACTCCAATCGGCTTTACGCTGGGTCGTATTCGGGGGGCGTTTATGTCATGAGTCGAAAATAGCTTGGTAATATCCAACCTGTCGGCGCATCTGCCATGGCGTATCTGCGTGATAATTCGCGTGAATACGCCATTCGTCTTTGGAGCGAAACGAATTGGCTTTGGCAGAGTTTTTACGATGTTGCCGGGTTTGGATTGGGTTAGAGAATCAGGCTGGCGTTATAATCCGCCTCGAGTTGTTCTGATGGTGGTCAAAAAACTCGTTGCTCAACCCAAAATAGAAAAACTGAAAACAGAACAGGATGACACCTTATGACGACCCCAATTGTTATCACATCGAATGTAACTCAACTGTTGGTTGATTGGCGCAATGGAAATAACGATGCGCTAAACCAGTTAATGCCTTTGGTTTATGACGAATTGCGTGGCCTGGCCAAACGCTACATGCGGCGCGAAGATGTTTCGCACACCTTGCAAACCAACGCGCTGGTCAACGAAGCCTATTTGCGGCTAATCAATCAACAAAACGTAGACTGGCAAAACCGGGCGCACTTTTTTGCGATTGCTGCTCAGGTGATGCGTCATCTTTTGGTTGACCACGCGCGGTCAAAACAATATGCCAAACGTGGAGGCGGCGCTGTCCAGGTAACCCTGGACGAAGGCTTGGCTGTCAGCGACGGCAACACAGTCGAATTGCTGGCGCTGCATCAGGCGCTGGAACGGCTGGAAAAAATTGACGACCGCAAAAGCAAAATCGTCGAGCTTCGTTATTTCGGCGGCCTGAGTTCCGAAGAAACCGCCGAAGTGCTGGGACTTTCCGAAATCACCATCAAACGCGAATGGGCCAAAGCCAAAGCCTGGCTCTTCCGTGAGCTGAGTCATGGTGATGTGAGTCTTGTGGAGTAGCAAACCAAAGAGAACTTCACGCGGCGATGATTCGTAAAACGGCGCGAACTGAAAATGGTCGGCTGAAATTATGAGTAGTGATCCCAAAATAACCCCAGTTACCAACCGAGCAGAGTTCTTTCTGCGGCGATTTTTTGAGCGCGTTGGTGGAGTGATTGATTTTGCTCTGCGCCGAACGCCAGTGCCGCGAACTGATCTGGCAGCCTTGATACCTAATTTGGAGTTGGCGGTTGACGAAAATCTGCGCCGCGAAGGGCAGAAGATTACAGCGCCGAATTTGATAACACTTCGATACGATTACGAAACTTACACGCGGATGGGAGCGCCTCGCCGCGAATTCCTGGAACGTGAGCTGACCACCAACATTTACGAATATATTTACAATCGCCGCTACGACACGACCGGAACCGTCCAGGTCAAAATCGCTTATGACGCTTTTACGCGCGGACTGGAAGTCCGTGCTGAATTCGGTGAAGCCAAAGCCGCAGTGTTGGATTCGCCGCAATTTAATCGAGAGCTTCCGGCGGCTGAAAACGTCTCGGAAAAAAGCTGCGGGGTGTTGCTGCGCGGCCTATCCGACAAGTGGCAAGCTCAGGCTACGGTCAAAAGCAATTCCGAACCGGTCGGCATTGGCCGCAATTCAGCGAACGCGATTCACCTAAACGATCTTTCGGTTTCAAACTTCCACGCGGCGTTTGTTTTGCGAAACGACGGCACGCTTGAACTGGCTGACCGCAACAGCGCCAACGGGACTTCAATCAACGGCGTGCAGCTTGAATC
>JAGNMH010000342.1 GCA_017991275.1 Acidobacteriota bacterium | reverse complement strand
AGCGATCAACGCCAACCCCAACGCCGGTTCCAGCGCTGGAGCGTTCAACGGTGGTCACAACCTGCATCACCTGACACTGAACTGCGGAATGACTTACACTGTTCCGGTCTTCCCGCCGAGCTGCTAATCGCACAAAGCTGATAGACCGCCAATGGTTGTAACCATCGGCACTTCTTTAGGGTCGAGCATTCTGATGCTCGACCCTAAATTTTTTTATTATTGGAACCCTAGTTTCTAGCTGACATTCATCAGTAAATAAAAGAGGGATTATGCTTGCTGTTTTGAATAATTCATCATCGTTGATTCGACAAGCCATAAATCAGGTAACTGCACTATCTTTGTTATTTACTGTCGCATTCGCGCAGCAGGCGGTTCCGACTGTAACTTCCCAACCTAAGCCACCTGAAAGCATATCTGCTGCTGACTTTTCCAGGATAGTGCATGATATGTCGGAGGAGGGCGGTTATTTTCTTTCAGACAATTTTTCCTCGAATGAAACTTCTTATCTACACATCGTAGACAAGTTGCGGCAGATGAGTGCAAGCGGTGGGGCTTATATCGGTGTTGGGCCGGAGCAGAATTTCACCTACATCGCCAAAATTCGACCTAGAGTGGCCTTTATTTTGGATATTCGCCGACAGGCAGTGATTCAGCATTTGATGTACAAGGCGATATTTCATCTATCGCCCACGCGAGCAGAATTTCTTTCCAGATTGCTCTGCAAACCACTTCCTGCCGAAAAAACGCCGACAGAAATAGACAAAGACAAACCGATTGCGCCGAAGCAGGGGATTCCCAAGCCCGATGCCGCGATTGAAGACTTGCTGACTTTCTTTAACAAAATTGCTGCAACGGATGCGGCATACAATACAAATCTGGCCGAGATTACCAAAACCATAGAAAGCGGATTCCAGGTCACACTATCTAAAGATGACAAAGCCAGTCTGGATTATGTCTATAAAAGTTTTCGCGCCGATGGTTTAGACATTGCTTTTCGGTTGGACGGTGGCGGAGGCTGGGGCAATTATTTTCCATCTATGCGCGAGCTTATCTTGCAGCCGGATTTGAATGGAAAACTTGGTAACTTTCTAGCAGTGGTTGAAGATTATAACTTCGTCCGGGAGATGCATCGCAAAAATCTGATTATCCCGATTGTCGGGGACTTTGGCGGGACAAAGGCTCTAGCCAGCATAGGCGATTATCTTCGCAAAAACGGACTGACTGTTACGGCCTATTACCTGTCGAACGTTGAGCAGTATTTATTTGACGGTTCTTCGTTTGAGTCCTTTGCCAAGAACATCAAACAATTGCCGCTGACCGACAAGAGTATGTTTATTCGCGCGGTTTTCAATATGCGCTACTCTCACCCGGCGGCAGTACCTGGCCATATCTCGACGACTCTGCTGCAATTGATGACGGGCTTTGTGAAGAGTTTCGACGCAGGCAAATATCACAGCTACGGCGACGTGATTTTCAATGACTACATCTCTGCCCAGAAACCTTGAGCATTACCTATGAAGTAGGTGAAAAGTCGCACGTAGATTGGCTTTCTTTCGCGAAATTTCACCTGCCTTCGTGAGATAGGGGTTTCAGCTTACTTATATGACACGATCAGTCGTTGAGTCGGCGGCATTTCGTGCATCTCGTTTTTGGAAAAACCCGCTTTGGCAAACATTTGTTCGTATTCGGCAAAGGTGTAAGCGTCGCCAGCAGCGGTTGAACTCAGCATGGTCAATGCAAAGGATGCCATCATCGTTGGAGTAACACGGTCGTCGTCGGGTATGAATTCCAGCGTCAAGGCTCGACCGTCTTCGGCCAAAGCGTCGTGGACTTTTTTCAACAGCTTTTCGTTCGTTTCCAGATCGAAATGGTGCAGGAAATTGGTCAGCAAAATCAGGTCGTAGCCAGTTCCAAATTCGACATCGAAAGCACTGCCTGGCAACAGATGATGACGATCTGCCACACCAAACTTTCCAGCATTCTCTTTGGCTACGGCCAGCACTGGCCCCCAATCCAGCGCCGTAACTTCCACATTCGGATTTGCCTGAGCAAAAGCGATCCCAAAAATTCCATGACCGGCGGCAACGTCCAAAACGCGAGTTTTGCGATGGGGATCAACTTTAATCAACTGTGCCATTCCCATTGCCGCAGGCATCATCATTGGCATCATTGCACGAGCGAATTTCACCCAGACAGGGTTTTCCTGGGAAACTGTGCCTTCCGAACTGATTGTCGTTCCACCTTTGCGAACCGCATTGGCAATGTCTCCTGCACCTGCAATCATCATCGGATCAAGCAGGAATTCAATGGCTCCACCAAGATAAGCGGGCGATTTTCGATCCAGGAAGAATGCGGAATCCTGAGTCAATCCGTATTGGCCGGCTTGTTTGGTCAGAAAGCCATTGATCACCAGATTGTCGCAAAGTATTCGCATTCCGCGCTCACTGGCCTGACAACGTTCCGCAATTGTTGCTGCCGTTGTTTTGCCTTCGGCGACGGCAGTGAAGACTTCCAGTTCGATGGCCGCCTTGATTACGGATGTCAGTTGGTGGGCGGTGACTGCCGCAAAAAAAAGTTGCGGTGATGGTTGATGATTCATTTTGGAAACTCCCGTTGATAATTTTGTTATTGGTAATTTGAGCAGGGCAGACGGTAAGCGCAATTTTCATGACTTGCAATCTTGTTAGGTTCAATGGGAGACTCCCGCCCTCAAAATCACCCGAAAAGTTGAATCGTTGCCTTAAAAGCTTTCGCCAAAGCAAGCGAAAGCACGTGGGAAAAATCATGCCTGAAGACTTTGACCTGTTGTTGAATAATTACGACGACCATATACGCGAACTGGCAATTGCCGCGCGCGAACTCATAACCAAATTGACTCCCAAAGCCGATGAAAAAGTTTATTTCGGCTGGCGTGTGGCCAGGTACAGTTTGGATGGCACAATGGCCAGTCAGTTCATCGCGATTGGGCCGCAAAAAAAACACGTCAATTTGTATTTTATGAACGGGGTTGAACTGGACGACCCGAAAGGCTTGATGAGTGGCGTCGGTAAAAAAATGCGCCACGTGACCATCACCGACGCTAAACAACTGAAAAGCGCCGCTCTGAAGGCTTTGATCAAAGCATCTGCCAAGCTGCAACAGGCAAAATTGTCTTGAAGATAGGCGAAACGCCAGAGCTGGTTTTGCCGTCTTGATTAGTTCAATGGATCGGATTCCAAATCTCTGATTGAACCTCGCCCGGCGCGAGTTCGTTTGCATCTCTCTCAATCAGAATCACATTTCCACCAAGATTACAGGAAGGTTTATCAGTGAAAGTCAGATTTGTTTTCGGAATTATTATCAGTTTGTTGTGTTTGAGTTCCGTCTCCTTGGCGCAAAACTATCGCGGTTCGGTTCGCGGGCGGGTAACCGACTCGAACGGGGCAGCCGTCAAAGGCGCCAAAATAAGTCTTATTGACCAAGATACAAACGAGACCAGAAACGCAGTTTCTAACGAACGCGGAGAATATACTTTTCCGCTATTGCGACCAGCCTCTTATCGCCTTCACGTTGAACAAACAGGTTTTAAGAAAGCTTCTGAGAATGTGATTGTGAGGGTGAATCAGGAAGCTCGGCTGGACATGGCATTGTCAATTGGTGGCCTTCAATCTGACCCGATTATCGTTTCAGATTCGGCCAGCCCGTTGAAACAGGACGGCGCAGCGCAAGGCGCGGTGATTGACAATAATCAGATTACAGGCTTGCCGCTAGATGGTCGCAACTTTCTTGAACTGGCGTTGCTTGCGCCGGGAACGACGCCTTCCGCACAGGGTTCCGCCGGTTCCGCTCGCGGAGATTTTGCGTTCAGTATCAACGGCGCGCGCGAAGACGCCAATAACTTTCTACTGGACGGCGTATACAACGTTGATCCGAAGCTGAACACATTCGGAGTCAAGCCTCCGGTTGACGCTATCCGTGAATTTGAAGTGCTTTCCAGCGTCTACGACGCTTCGTTTGGCCGCAGCGCCGGAGCGCAAGTCAACGTCGTGATGAAATCAGGCACGAACAGTTTTCACGGCACGGCCTATGAATTTGTGCGAAACCAGTCGCTGGATGCTCGCAACTACTTCGCGCCTGCTGATCAGCCCGATCCGACGTATCGCCGCAACCAGTTCGGCTTCAGCTTTGGTGGCCCAATCATCAAAGACCGCACGTTCTTTTTCAGTGATTACGAAGGCACTCGCCTGCGCGAAGGTATTACCCGGCTGGCCAATGTGCCGACGGCGCGCGAACGCATAGGCGATTTTTCGCAACTTCCGCAACAATTCTGGCCGTTGATTCCTGGGACTCAAACGCAATTTCCCGGCGGAGTTATCCCGCAACAAGCTCTGAATCCGATTGGTTTGAAAATCGCGGCGCTCTATCCGCTGCCGAACCGCAACGTGCCCGGACAAAATTATGTCGCCTCGCCTATTCAGAAAGACCGCAATGATTCGTTCGACGTTCGCGTAGATCAAAAGGTCAATGACCATTCGCAGTTTGCGGTGCGCTACAGTTTTGCCGACCGCAATCTTTTTGAACCTTATTCGGGTGTGACCCAGGTTTTCGTGCCGGGATACGGCAACTCGGTTTTGCGCAGAGGTCAGAACCTGATGCTGAATGAAACCCATCTGTTTTCGCCACGTTTCGTCAACGAGGCGCGTGTCGCATTCAGTCGCGTGGGCAATCAAGTCCAGACCGAAAACCCCGGCGTCAGCATCAATAAACAGGTTGGATTGCCGGAGCTTTCCAGCAATCCGCGAGATTTTGGTTTGAGCTTCATTCGTGTCACCGGTTACTCACCGCTCGGCCACGAATACAACAACCCGCAGGATTCGGCGACGAACGTTTACCAGTTTCTGGATACGGCGAGCTATGTGGTCAGCCAGCACTTGCTGAAGTTCGGTTTTGATTTTCGCTACACGCAGCAGAATGCTTTTCGTGATGTGCAATCGCGTGGATTGATGGTGTTCCCTGGTTACGTAGCTTTTACGTTGCCTGATGGTACTCCTACGATTTTTCCGTTCATTACCGGAAACCCGCTGGCCAACTTGTTATTCGGTTTGCCGCTGGTTACAGGCGGAGCGCGATTGGACAATCAGCAACATCTTAGAACCCAAAGCTACAATTTGTTTCTAAACGACAGTTACCGAATCACTCCACGGCTGACTCTGTTGGCGGGGTTGCGTTACGAATACAACTCGCCGCCGGTTGATACCAAAGACCGCGCCAACATTTACGACCCTGTAACTCAGAAATTGGTTCAGGTGGGCGCTAATGGTATTCCGCGCGGAGGTTACGATGCCGATAAAAATAACTTCGCACCTCGTTTAGGTTTGTCCTGGTCGCCCGCAGCAAACGGCAAAACTGTAATTCGCACAGGTTACGGTGTTTATTTCGATCAATCGCCGCTGGCTCCGGGCGAAGGGTTGTTCTTCAACGCGCCTTACTTTGATTTCCGCTTCTACTATCAATCGCAACAAGCGCCGCTGACGGTCTACAACCCGTTCCCGTTCAATACGCCCGGTCAATCGGCTCCATCGGCTTTTGCTTACGACCGCAACTTGCGAACGGCTTACACTCAAAGCTGGAACCTGAGCGTGCAGCAACAGCTTGGCGGTCGGACAGTTGCCGAATTGGCTTATGTAGGTTCAAAAGGCACGAAGCTGCTGGCTTCGCGCGACATCAACCAGCCGATGCCGAGCACGCAACAACCGAACTTGCCGCGAAATCCTCTGTTCGGAGAAATCACTCAACAGGAAAGCAGCGCCTCGTCGAATTACCACAGCTTGCAAGCGCGGTTGCAACAACGGCTGACCGCTGGTTTGTCATTGCTGGGTTCTTATACTTTCGGCAAATCCATTGATAACGCTTCGGGGATTTTTTCCAGCACTGGCGACCCGAATTATCCGCAGAACAGTTTCAACCTGGCGGCTGAGCGCGGGCGTTCGGGCTTCGACATTCGCCATCGCTTTTCGTTGAGCTATTCCTACGAACTGCCTTTCGGTAAAAATCAGAAAGGCGCTGCCAAAGCATTTTGGGATGGTTGGCAAACTTACGGAGTGATTACTCTGCAAACCGGGCGACCATTCACAGTCGCGCTGCTGCCAGAATTCGACAACAGCAACACTGGGATTTCCAACCTGGGTTTCTTGGGTAACGACCGCCCGAACCTGACTGGCCAGGCAAGGTTGAGCAACCCAACA
>JAGNMH010000341.1 GCA_017991275.1 Acidobacteriota bacterium | reverse complement strand
GTCATTGGCGACCAGCTTGATCGGAATTTGCTGAGTCGCGCTGGAATACGTAATGCGAATTTGGTACTGCGCGGTTTTGTCCAGTCCCGTGTAGCGCATTTTCAGCGGCGCGTCGTAATAAGTTTCGGCAATGTCCCACCACGACATGCGACCGTACGGCTGAAAGCCTACGCCGGTCAGCGAGAATTCATCTCGGCGCAAAGTCACGCTGCCATCGTATTGCCCCACCATGCTGACAACGCTGGATTCCAGAAAGTACGGGTCTTTGGCAAAGCCTGGGCTGCGAATCAGATGCGGTTGCCGCATCAGATTGCCCAGGTCGTCATAAAACCCGCCCGGCCCAGGATTCGTCCAATCCACAATTTCAGCCAGTTGTTTTTGGCGTTCGGCTTCGGTTTCCAGCTTGCGGATTTCGCTGAAGCGTTGTTTCAACCACAGCCGATTGTTCAACGGAAAATCAATTGTGTTCAGGTTTGCTCCGCGCCCGACGCCGATGGCTTGGTATTTTTCGACGCTCAGTTGCATGCGAATGCTTTGGAACAAGGCTTCGCCAAGTTCAAACACGCGAGCGCGCAAATCCTGAGCGGTGCGTTCGGTCAGGGCTTTGTCGAGCAGAGTTTCAGCTTGAGCCATCGCGGCAGAAGAACCGAGCAAACGAGCTTCGCGCAATTTGTTCATTGCCTGGTCTTCCAGCGCGGTCTCGTAAATCGCGCGGCTGCGGACGTAAGCGTCGTAATAGGCTCGGTACAACGCCTGCTGAAATCGCCAGTTCAACCGTTCACGCGGCGCGGCGTTGCGCTCCATTGTTTGAAACTGCTGCAAGGTGAGGTTGATTCCGTAGTTGGTAACGACAGGCCCGCGCCAGTTTTGTTCCAGCGCCAGCAAGCCTTGGGCAAAGCCGTCGGCATATTTCGCGCCGATAAAGTAGCGGCTGTAATCGTGCAGAATTTCCAGCACGTCAGTTTCAGGATTCCAGCCGAGCGCGCTCCAGATGATTTTGTTGACGTCGTCGTTGCAGCCTTCGGAATAGGTGATGAAGCCGTTTGTGTCCGGTTGCAGCAAACGAAAGATGTGCGCCATATCGGTTGGGCGCGGATTGATGACTTCGCGCGCTTCGGTCAGCGCAAACGCCAAATCCCAATCCGGCACGGCGAACTGTGACTGCCGCGAGTGCGTGATGTCCGGGTAATGCCGAATCGGATATTTCGCCGGAATTGCCGCGCGCATTTGCGGCAAGGTCAGACGCGATTGCGGGCCGTAAACAATCCCGCTCAACCATTTCGGTTCGGCGCGGACGATGTCCTGGAATTCGTCGAGCCACGCTGGCGAGAAACCTTGCGGCGCAACCCACATACCGGCCTTGGGATGAAAGCGGCGCAAATTCGCGGTTTGCTTTTCCAACAAACTCATTAACAACTTCGGCGGAGTGCTGCCGGGGTCGCCTCCGGGAACGAAGATTTCATCAATGCGCGGCAGTTGTTTGAAAACTTCGCCCCATTCGTTCAGAGCAAACTCGACGGTTTTCGGATCGCCGTAATCTTTGTCGAGCGCCGGATACCAAATCCAAACGTCCAAGCCGTATTCCGCACAGATGCGCGACATTTCGATCATCATCTTCATCGGCGGCAACGGAAAGTGCGGGCTGTCGGCATCGTCATCCGAACGCGGCGGAATCAACTCAATGGCGTTCGTCCCCCAAACCACCAGGTCGCGTATGTATTGTTCCCACATCGCCACCGTCCAGGCGTCGTAAGAATTGGTCTTTGGGCGATAGCCAAGCTGATGCCCGCGCAACGGATATTTCGGCGCAGTCGTCAGGTTGAGCGGAGCAGGCAAAGTGATTTTGTTTTTCTCGATGTGCAAGGTTCGCAGCAAATGGCCTACGCCAAACAACACTCCGCGCGCATCGTTGCCGATGATCGAAATCGAATTGCCTGTGGTTTTGATTTGGTAACCTTCGCGCGGCAACGAGTTCTGGTTGCCGGCACGAGTCAGGGAAATGACCGGCGAGTTTGAGGGAGCTTGATTGGCGCGTGACCATCGAACCTGCGAACGCTGCTCGACTTCTTCGATCAGCATCTGCACGGCTTTGTTTTCCGGGCCGGAGAAATTGGTTGGAACGATAAGCGCCGCGCGCGTTAGCTCAATCGCCGAGTTTGTCTGAGCGAAAGCCGATAACGTTAAACAACCAAACAGAAAATAGACAGACAGTGCGCGACGCAAATTCATGAAGCCGATCCTTTGTGGTTTAGGTTGGAAGTGTGAGCCGCGAAAAAGTTTGAAATCCGAACCACAAAAGGCACAAAAGACACAAAACAAGTGCGACTGCTCTTTTGTGTTTTTGTGCCTTTTGTGGTGGAGCCTGACTCGCTCAATTGAAAACCATCGTAGCCTGGCGCGGAACTGAGCTTTGATGGATGGCGATTTCTTATGTTATTTCCCGCTCTCGACCTTTTGTGTTTTCAGATTCGGGTCAGCCTTAATCTCAGCTTCGGTGAACAGAATCTTGCGCCACTTTTTGGCGGAAAAGAGTTCAGTCTGGTCATAGTATTGCGGCGAAGCCGGATCGCCTGATTGCGAATAGGTCAAAAACGCCTGAGCGCGTGGGCCATTCGCTGTGTATTCCAAGGCCATAATGAAACTGGTTCCAACCGTAATCGGATAACCCTCTTTTGTCAGGTTGCGACTGCCTTTGACCTTCGCAGGATTCGATCCCGGTTCCAAGGTGGTTCGATTGGTTCCAAAACCGACGACGTTGGTGATGCCTTCATACGGGCCGTCGCCGCCGTGAATCGGTATGCGCCCGCCGTTTTTGTCGCTGTATTGAACCTTGCCCAGCGGAGCATCTACGCCAAAACCGGCTTGCTGCAACACACGCGCGGCTTTAGCCAGCTTCAACAACGATTCGTTGTTTTGATCCGGCGTCATCACGTTTGGAGTGTTGACGGAATTCGCCGGATTGAAATCGTTGGCGAACAGCGCGCCTTTTTTCAGCGTGTCAGCCGTTTCGTATTGAGTGATGAATTCGCGCCACAGCACAGGGCCTACGCTGTCGGTGTTGTAACGACCATCCCAAGCGGCCAACACCTGACAGGCTTTGCTCAAATCCACGCTTTGACCTTCGACGGTGACAGACGAATTCGCCTGACAACGTTTGACCACTTCGGCGCGCATCAATTCCGCAGACAAACTGCGATTGCTGACGGCGGCTGCGGCCAGTTCATCCAGAGTGAATTTGCCGTCTTTGCCCGCCGGGCCGGTTGCGCTGATGTCGTCCAGAATGACGGCGTTCATACGCGTGCGAAGCGAACGCGCGGTTCCTTCCAACCCTTGCAGCGGCGAAAAACCAGTCAGCAATTGATGCGGATTCGCCAGCCAGAAACTGTCGTTGGCGTTAAAGACATAATCTTTGCGTTCCAGTTGCGGCATGCGCGACCACGGAATCACGCCTTCGCGCGTAGAAGGATCATTCACAAATTCGTACAGCGAATCGCTGCCGTCCAGCAAAATCATTCCGCGTTCCCAGGCGGTTTTAACCAGCAAGTCGCTGTCTTTGCGCTTCATCAAAGCGGCAATCGCTTCGGGCTTCAAGTTCGGAGTCGCCGAGGTGTCGGCGTACCAGGCGCGTCCGTCGGCGCTGGTGGCAATGGTATTGATCCACGGAATGGAATTGTATTTGGCGTGCGCCTGTTTGAATTCGTCCAGATTGCGCGCCGCGTTCATTGCCACACGTTGAGCATAAAACTCCGTGTTGTTGGCGTTGGCATCACGAATGGCCACGGCGCGTTTCGGAGTCCAGCCGAATCCTGGGATATTCACAATCGGGCCGTAATGGCTGAAGAAAACTCGTTGTTCGACTTGTTTGATTGCTCCGTCGTTTTGGCGAACTGAAACGCTGACGACCTTGCTGGTCATTTCGCGTTCTTTGCCGTCGTACAGGTAACGGGTCGGATTGCCCGCAGCCAGATTCAGCGAATACAGCACGAAGCGTTTGCCAGCCGAAACCGTATGAGTCCAGGCGACCGCGCTGTTGAAGCCGATGGAAACTCCGGGCGAACCCAGCAGGCCAACGCCGTAAACATTCAGCTTGCCGGGAATGACCAGATGCTTTTCCCAAAACCGGTTGGAACCCGTCCACGGATAATGCGGATTGGCGATCAACATGCCGCGTCCGCCAGCAGAACGCTCGGAACCAATCGCCCAGCCGTTGCTGGCTCCGTCTACCGCAAATGCGTCGGCATTGAATTCCGCGCTGAAGTTGACGGCGGTTTCGTTTTTCGGAGGTGTTGCCGTCGCAATCATATCGGCGAAGTTGGTGCTGGTGACGACGACGCTCTGGTTGTAAGCCAGCACATCCACAGCCGTCAGTTCAAAAACCCAATCCTTGCCTTTGCACCAACCGCCAACACCATTGGCAGTAACTTCGCGCAGGTATTGGTTGTAACCGGCGGTGTAACCTTCGATTTGGTCGCGTTGTTCCTGCGGCATAGCCTTGAGCATTGATGTTGCCTGTTCATAAAGCCCCAATGCTTTCATCGTCACGTCGCTGTTCAGATGGCGGTTGTTTTCGCCAGCGCCGAAATACTTGGAGCGTTCTCCGCGAGCTTTGACGACCTGATCGGCCAGCGAACAAAGATGGTCTTGAGCAAAAGCGTAGCCTTCGCCAAAACCCAAACTTCCCATGTCTTTGGCGGTGATGTGGGGAATGCCGTTTGTCGTGCGGCGGATTTCGGCTTCGTAACGAGATTTGGAAAGGGAAGTGGTTTCAGTCAGCCGGATGCCCAACAGCGCCAGAGCGCAAAGCATTCCGAAAACTGGCCACAAACGTACGGACGAAACGATACGTGGTGCTTGCATTGATGTAAGCCTCCTGATGGAAAAGTGAATTGGATTGCAGGTGAGCCGAATATAAATCAGATGCCGTATAGCATCAATTACGCGTAAACCCCTTCGCATTGGCAAAGCGGTGTCGAAACTCTATTAGCGGCGAGCGACGCCGGTCAGTTTGCGAATCAATTCGACTTCTGCCGCGCGATATGGCGAACCATCCGGCTTGAAGATTTCGTGAAACCAGATTGCAGGCTCACGATCCACATAAGGTTTTTGCCAGGAATCCCAGGGCAGATGCGTTTGCGTTTTGCCCATGACGAAACCCCAGTTGATGGCCGCGACATTGTATTTTTTGGCAACGGGCAGCGAACCTTCAAAGGTGCTCTTGTTGCCGCGAGCCATGTACTCGGTGCAAAGGATCGGACGGTTAAATCTTTGCAGCCATTGAATGCGTTTTTCGAATGCCGCTCCGTCGTCGTAATTGTGAAACGAAATCACGTCGGATTGTTCCAGCATGATCTTGTCCATTGCGCTCAGCTTTGCGTCTGTTGACCAATCGCCTTTCCATACGCCAGCCGTCAAAGGTTGCCGCGCGCCTGCCGCCCGTGCCCAGGTGAAAACTTTCGGCAACAAGGCTTCGACCAACGCGACTTTGTTTGCCGGTTCCTGCTTGCCGTAACTTGATCCGTTGGTGTTGTCCGGCTCGTTCCACACGTCCCAGGCCAGAATACGATTGTCTTTCGCAAACGCGCCGACCACGCCTTTGACGTAAGTTTCCAGACGCGGATATTGCGCGGTGTCCTGCAACGCCTTTGCGCCGGGGCTTTGCAGCCAGCCTGAATTGTGAACGCCCGGTTTCGGTTCGCGCTGTTTCCCCAATTGCGGAAACGGGTCCCAGCAGGAATCAAAAAGCACCAGCATAGGTTTGATCTTGTGTTTGGCGGCAATGCGCAGGAATTGGTCGAGCCGTTTTTTGAATCCTGCGGAATCCTGTTGCCACAGCAAATCATGCAGAAAGACGCGCATTGTTTTCATGCCCAGGCTTTCAGCCCAGCCCAACTCTTTATCTATCGTCGTTGGATCGAAACTCTCCGCCTGCCACATTTCCAGTTCGTTGATGGCGTTTGCCGGAGTGTAATTGCTGCCGACCAACCACGGTTGGCGCGCATACCAGGCTTTTGCTTGTTGCTCAGTCCAGCGAGTTTGTTGCGCCAGAGATGGCGAGCAGATGCTCAACAGCAGCAGAGTGATAATCGTTGCCGGTTTTAGTTTTTTTAGCATAGGAAGTTCCTTGATCAGAGTCATGGTCAGTTTGGATATGTGAATATACAGCGCCAGATGATTGCGCTTTTCATCGTGCAATGTTTGCACCTTGCACTGCAAGGCTTAAGCGGCTTTGGTCTGTTTTTGTTTGAAAGAGGCAGTTAGAAG
>JAGNMH010000340.1 GCA_017991275.1 Acidobacteriota bacterium | reverse complement strand
CGTTGACGGCGGTTGAGACATTGGATGGGTTGGCGATGCTGGCCGAAGCCGAGCCGGTTGAGCCGACGACGCTCCATTGCGAAGTGCCGCCAGAAGCCGAGCCGTTGACCGTGACGACCGTTGGGTCGCTGGTGCGGCAAGCGGTTTTGTCTGCTCCGGCGTTTGCCAGAGGAGCTTCAGTCAACGCGACGTTGGTTGAATTGGCGGCGCTGCATCCGCCGGGCGCGCTGGCTGAAACCGACAATGTGGTCGAACCGCTGCCTCCAGCAGTCCAGGTGACGGTACGAGTATTTTGCCCGCCGGTGATTGTTCCGTTGTTGATCGTCCAGTTGTAAGCCGCGCCTGCTCCGGCGTCGGGAATCGAAGCCGTGTTGCCGGTCGAGTTGGCGCAAACTGTTGCTGGCGCTGTGATAGTTGCCGAAATCGAGTTGTTGGTGGTCAGTACGACCTCGTCTGTCGCCGTTCCGCAACCGGTGTTGCTGTTGGCGGTGAATCGCAAAGTCACTGATCCAACTCCCGAAATACTGACCGTAGTGTTTGCGCTGTTTTGGCCGACCAGATTGGGCGAAGCAGAGCCAGTCGAATTGACGATAGACCAGGAAGGTAAGCCGTTTGTCGCCACTCCGCTGACGTTGAAAGTAACTGCACTGCCGGTTTGGCAAAGCGTTTGATCAACTCCCGCGTTGGCGGTTGGCAGAGCGTTCGCCGTCAATACTACGTCGTCGCTGGCGGAACCGCAGCCATTCGTTCCAGTGACGCTCAATCGCAAGGTAACAGTTCCGGCTCCGGTTACATTTACAGCAGTGCTGGCGCTGGTGGGACTGACAATTGTTGCCGAAGCCGAACCGGTTGATCCGACCACGCTCCAAGATGGCGAACCTCCCGAAACCGAACCTACAAGGCTGAATCCAACTGTGCCCTGAGCGGTTTGGCAGAGCGTTTTATCCGTTCCGGCTAATGCCGTTGCGCTGCCTGTGATGGTTGCCTGTTTTGAACCGGCGGCGGCGCAACCTGCCCCACCTGTGATGGCTACGCCTATGTTTACTGTGCCCGAAGCTCCCGCAGTCCAGACGATCTGACTGGTTCCCTGACCGGCGGTGATCGTTCCACCTGTCACTGTCCAGTTGTAACCAGCGCCTGTGCCCGCGCTTGCCACCGAAGCCACATTGCCGGTTGAGTTGGCGCAGACCGCAGCCGGAGCCGTGATCGTTGTAGTCGGCGACGAAGTGAAGCTGATTTTGATTTGATCGCTGACCGCCCCACAGATTCCCGCCGGATTGTCGGTCATCAAAGTCAGGGTCACCGAACCCGCTCCAACTTCATTCGCAGTTGCGGTGTAAGTCGCGTTCAAGGTGTTGCGGTTTGGCGTGAAAGTTCCAGTGCCGCCGATCCAGCTTGCGCTGGAAGCCGATCCGCCAAACGAACCGGACAAGGCCACGGTCGGATTGCTGGCGCAAGCGCCCTGATCCGGCCCGGCGTTGACTGTGGCCGCAGGGTTGATGGTTATGACCATCTGATCGCTGGCCGTTCCGCAAGGACCAGCCGGATCATTGGTTGTCAGCGTCAGTGTCACGGAACCCGTCGCGATTTCACTGGCTGAAGGAGTGTAAGTCGCATTCAGTGTGTTGCGATTCGGCAGAAACGAACCGTTGCCGCCAAACCACGATGCGCTGGTGGCTCCGTTGCCGAACGATCCAACCAAACCTACGCTTGGGCTGCTGGCGCAAACCGTGCGGTCGGCTCCGGCGTTGGCTGTCGGCGGAGCCAGAAAACTGATTTTGACCTGATCGCTGGCCGCTCCGCAGGCGCCGTCAGGATCGTTGGTTGTCAGGGTCAGGGTTACTCCACCGTTGATGAGTTCAGCCTGAGTCGGCGTGTAGGTCGTGTTCAGCGAATTGGCGTTTGGCGTGAAAACTCCAGCACCACCGCTCCAGGTTGCGCTTGAGGCTGAGCCGCCAATCGAGCCGGCCAGCGAAACGGTCGCACCGGCAGCGCAAAGAGTTTGATCAAAGCCAGCGTTAGCTCTGGCGGCAGGATTGATGTTGATTACCATTTGGTCGCTGACCGCTCCGCATGGGCCAACAGGATTATTTGTGGTCAATGTCAGCGTCACGGTTCCGGCAGCGATTTCAGCCGCCGTCGGAGTGTAAGTCGCATTGAGCGTGCTGGCGTTTGGCGTGAATGGTCCTGCGCCGCCGCTCCAGGTGCCTATGCCCGCGCTGCCGCCGATTTGCCCGGCCAAAACGATTGCTGGATTGGTAGCGCAAACCGCCCGGTCGGCTCCGGCGTTGACTGTAGCCTCCGGGGACAGCGTGATATTCATTTGGTCGCTGCCAGTTCCACAGCTTCCGCCTGTGGTTGTCAGGGTTAATGTCACACCCTTGCCGGTCAGGTCGGCTGGCGAAGGCGTGTAAACCGCGTTAAGCGTCGTTGCGTCAGGCGAAAAAGTTCCTGTTCCGCTGGAAGTCCAAATTCCGCCTGTGGCTCCGCCAATGGCTCCTGACAACTGGACGGCCGGGTTGTTGACGCAAACGATTTGATCCGCTCCGGCGCGTGCAGAAGCCGTATTTCCAATGATGATGTTCAATGAATCGCTGATTGTCGCGCACGGCCCTGTCGTCGTCAGTTTCAGCACAACTGAACCGGCTGCGATCTCACCCGCTGTCGGAGCGTAAGTCGCATTCAGCGAGTTAGCATCCGGCGTGAAAGTTCCTTTGCCGCCGCTCCACTTGCCGCCGGTTGCTCCGCCTCCGACTACGCCTCCAAGAGTGACGTTTGGTGTGGAGGCACAAGTCCTAATATCGGCTCCGGCATCAACCGTCGCCGCTGAAGTGATTGACACCGTTCCCAGCGCCGTCTGGGAAGAGCATGAATTGGCGTCAAACACCGTCACCATATAAGTCCCAGGCGTCGCAACGCTGATTGATTGAGTCTTGGCGCTAAAACTGTTTGGCCCGCTCCAGATAAAGCTGAAAGGCGCTTTGCCGTCCATCACATTCGCCGTCAGCGTAGCCGTGCCGCCGGAACAAATTGTTTCTGAATTTACAGCCACGGTTGGAGCCGTGCCGAAATTGACCTGAATCGGCTCCAGGAAATCCAAAACGGTCGCGTTGGCTGTTTGGGAGTTTTTAGATTTGACCAGAACGGTCTTGAAAGAGTGGCAGGACGGAGTTTTTTGCTGCAAGGTTTGCAACAGTTCTGTGATGTTAATTGCCGCTTCGCCAAATTGATTGGCTGAATAGTTTGGGCCGCCGAAGGCTGTAAAAGGCGCAGGTGTCGTTCCATTGTTTACCGCCACAAAAGTCGTCAGGCCGTCTAAAGGCATATCAGCCCAATCGAATCCGTTTCCTGAGTCTTGCCAGCGTTGAGCAAAGAGTTGAGGTTTGCCGCTGCCCGCCGCCATTTTGATCGTTAAAAGCAAATCGCCGACCGTGCGTCCGCCATTTTGTCCGCCAGAAGTAAAAGTGCCATTGCCGTTGGCGGTCAATGTGTTTTGCAACAGCTCGAAATCCAGATAACTGTCCGCACTATTGCTCAAACGATCAACTCCCAAAACCACCCACAGGTTTTCGCTCTTGTCAGTTGAAATGTGCAGCAAAGCATTGTTGAGATCGTCCGGCGAAGTAGATTTTTGAACCCCCCAACTCCAATTGTTCGGATTGTCATTGGCCTTAAAACCGCTTTTGAAAACGTTGTCGTTGACGTTGTTGAAAGCGTCAGTTCGGCGGAAAGTCCTGCTTGCATTCAGCGTTGCACCACCTACAGTAAAAACCGGCGCTCCTGTGCCGGGTGCCCCAGGAACCCAGTCGGAGGTGTTTGCGTTTGGCGAATTGGCTTCCAGGTTTCCTTCAATGTCGAAACCGCCCGCATCGCCGGTCGGCGCAACGGTGGAAGCAACGACCTGACTTGGAACAGTCGTAATCATAGCGTTGCTTTCCGAAGGCTTTAGTTGAGGCGAGGCAATGAATTTGCCAGAAACTTTAACCAGCGACGAAAAAAGACCGCCGTCATTTATTTGGGCTTTGCTGGTGGATATGGCAATTAATCCAACGGCCAGGAACAGGGACACTGTGAACCCAAAAATAGCTTTTGAACGCAAGCGCAGCATTAGTAGACCTCCTATAAAAATTCGTAGCCATGGGTTTAGGTTCAGAGTTTGTACAGAGTTAGGCAGTGAATGCCAGAACGCTGTAGCGCAGCTCTGAGCTACGAACAATCAATCCGCGAACGGTTAAATGAAACAGGGGAATCAATTGGTAATGAGTTTTCACGGCTTGCACAAAAGGCTGGAATCTTCCGGGCTGAAATATCCAGTGAGGCTGCCAAGCCAACTATTGAACTGCTCTGATTATGACATGGGGCTTTGGGATGGCCTAAGAATATAATTTTTCTGCAAGTATTAGCCTGGTCGCTTGAGTCGGTTGATTAAAACCCGCATCAAGGCTAATTCTTGTTCAAAAGCAGGTTTTTTCCTGAGCTTCAAGCTCGGACATTTCGTTCTTCTCAATTGTTCCGTATTCTTTGCCCGCATTTTCACTTCAAAAAATCAGGAGACAAATTCTATGAACCCGACTCTGTTCATCCGCAGTCTGTGTTTGGTTGCTGTGCTGGCCGTCATCGCGCTGGCGCAGAACGCCGTCAACATCAAACCCGGACGCGATCCGAAACAGCCGATTGACGAAGATTACACGCGCAAAATCCGCGAATACACGACGCAAACGTTTTTCAATTCGCCGCTGACCGATTACCTGCCCGCGTCAGCCAAAGTACCTACTCCGAAAGCAGTGCTCGGCGATGTAGCCGGTGCGCCCGGCAAGCTGCCCTATTCGCACGAAGTGTATAAGTACATGCGAATGCTGGAAGCGGCCAGCCCTCGCGTCAAGGTTTTCAGCATAGGCAAAACCGAAGAAGACCGCGAGATGATCGTCGTCGCCGTCAGCGCCGAAGCCAATATCGCCAAGCTGGAAGAAAATCGCGCTCGACTGGCAAAGCTGGCCGACCCGCGCACGATCAACCTGAATGACGATGAAGCCGAAAAACTGATTCCCGACACTGTCCCCATTTATTACCTGACCGGAACAATTCATTCGCCTGAAACCGGTTCGCCGACTGCGTTGATGGAACTGGCGTATCGGTTGATTGTAGATGACAGCGCCTACATCAAACACATTCGCGACAACGCCATCGTGCTGATAACTCCGGTGGTGGAAGTTGATGGCCGCGACCGCCAAGTGGATGTTTACAACTGGCATCTGGCGAACCCCGGCAAAAACTGGCCGAACCTGGTTTATTGGGGAAAGTACGTCGCGCATGACAACAACCGTGATTCGATGTCGCTTTCACTGGCGCTGACGCGCAACGTGCTGAACACTTACCTGAAATGGAAACCGCAGGTGTTGCACGATCTGCACGAATCGGTTGCTTACCTTTACGACAACACAGTCGGAGCCGAACCTTACAACGCCTGGCTTGATCCGATTTTGACCAACGAATGGCACTTAATCGGATGGAATAACGTCGGCGAGATGACCAAATTTGGAATGCCCGGCGTGTTCACTTACGGCACGTTTGACACCTGGTCGCCCAGCTATCTGATGTTCATCGCGGCTTCGCACAACGGCATCAGCCGCCTGTACGAAACCTTCGGCAATGGCGGAGCCGACACAGTCGAACGCACTCTGTCTCCGAACGAATACTCGCGCACGTGGTACAAACAGAATCCTCCGCTGCCCAAAACCGTCTGGTCGCAACGCAACAACAATAATTATCAGCAGACAGGCATTCTGGTTTCGCTGGCTCAGTTCGCGTCGAACCGCCAGTACTTTCTGCGAAACTTTTACTTGAAGAGCAAGAACTCGATTCTGAAGCCGAAGGTTTCAGGCCCGGCGGCTTACATCTTTCCGGGCGACGATCCGCGTCCTGGCGGACAGGCTGAATTGTTGCGGTTGTTGCAAATGCAAGGTTGCGAAGTTCATCGAGCCACCGCCGCGTTCACTGTGACGATGCCCGAAAAGAAACGGCCTGCGCGCCCGGCAGCCGCAGGAGAAACCAGAGCCGCCGATGGCAATGGCGGGAGCAACGCCAAGCCTGAGCCTACGACCAGGACTTTTCCGGCTGGAACCTATCTGGTGCGAATGGATCAACCTTACAGCCGCATCGCCGACATGATGCTGGATTACCAGTACTGGTCGCCGAACGATCCTCAACGGAACATTTACGACGACACGGCCTGGACGTTTGGCGAATTGGGTAACGTGCAAGT
>JAGNMH010000339.1 GCA_017991275.1 Acidobacteriota bacterium | reverse complement strand
ATCGTCGCCGTACCCAGATTCAGCCGATGACCTTCGTAAGCCAGATTTTGACTGCGACGTAGTTGCAGCATGTCGTAAGCGAAGTGGGTTTTCGGATAATCAACAAAGCTGGATTTCGACGGCGTCCGGCGAAAGCTGAGCGGCTGGCGAACCATCACAAGTTCGCGGTAACAATCCACGATTCCGGCGCGCCAACCCATCTGTTTACCGTTGAGTTTCAGCATGCGCTGATAAGCTTCAAACAATTCTTTCAGCAATTCGTCGTAATCAACCTTGCGTTCGCAAATTTCCTTGCGCGCTTTCTGCCAGGCCACGACAACCCGTTCGACATCCAGCTTGACCAAACCTTTGCCAACCGGCTGGCGCGAAAAAGTGACATGAACCTGCTTCTTTCTCAGATCAGGTTTGATGACGAACAGATCGGCGATCAACTCAGTCGGCGGCCCGGTCAGCTTGCCGTTGTTTGACTTCGTTCGCCAGCAAGCGGCGAATTTCGCCCGCGCTGACTGACAAAGCAGACAAATCCGCTTTCTCGCTCATGCCTGATTCTCCTTGATTGCTTGCCGGGTCAGTACCGCGCGCGGTAGCAAGCGGGTTTTCTCGCAATTTGCGACTCAGACAAACTGCTCCCTACTGGTCGCAGTACTGATCCGATTGATTTGTTGAATGGCGCAAGGTCTAATCTTGAAATCGCAGAACGGCAATCTACAGTTCGGAAAAATTCTTGAGCAGCTTCAGTCCGGCGGTTTGGCTTTTTTCGGGATGGAATTGAACGCCGACGATGTTGTTTTGTCCGCAAATCGAGGCGTAGCGCATGCCGTAATCCGTCTCGCCAAGCACACAAGTTTGATCCGACGGTTCGACGTAAAACGAATGCACGAAGTAAAAGAAGGTCTGGCTGGGCAATTCAGTAAAAACCTTGTGCTGACGTTTGAACTCAACCTGATTCCAGCCGATGTGCGGCACGCGCAGCTTATCTGGAAACTTCACAACTCGCCCCGGCATCAAGCCCAGACCTTTGTGAATTCCAAACTCGTGGCCTTCGTCAAACATCATCTGCAGGCCGACGCATAATCCGATGATCGGTTTCCCTGCCCCGGCGGCTTCCAACACCAGTTCGTCAAAGCCGCGAGCTTTCAGCCCGTCCATACAAGCCTTGAACGCTCCGACTCCGGGTAACACCAGTTTATCCGCCGAGCGCAAAATCTTTTCGTCGCTGGTGACGACAGCTTCAATGCCTTGCGAAGTGAAAGCTTTTTCGACGCTGCGTAAATTGCCTACGCCGTAATCAATGATTGCTATGCTCATCAAATAACACCTTTTGTAGACATCACCCCTTGAATTCGATCATCCAGCCGGACGGCTTGCGACAGCGCGCGCGTCGCTGATTTGAATACGGCTTCGATGATGTGGTGCTGATTGCGACCGTAAAAAACTTCGATGTGCAAATTGCAGCGGCAATGTTCGGCAAACGAATGCCAGAAATGCTCGGCCAGTTCGACTGAAAACGTGCCGACTTTATCGCGCGTGTTTTCGACTCGGTAAACCAGAAAGTAACGGCCAGACAGATCAACCACCGCTCGCGCCAGAGTTTCATCCATCGGCACGTAAGCATGGCCGTAACGAACAATTCCCTTCTTGTCGCCGAGAGCTTCGGCAAAAGCCTGACCCAGGCAGATGGCTATGTCTTCGACCGTGTGGTGGTCGTCAATCTGCAAATCGCCTTTGCAGGTCAGCTCCAGATCAAACAGCCCGTGCCGCGCAAACAGGTCGAGCATGTGATCCAGAAACGGAACCCCCGTGTTGATGGCGCTTTTGCCCGATCCGTCCAAAGTCAGTTTCAGGTGGATATCGGTTTCTTTGGTGGTGCGTTTGATTTCAGCTTGGCGTGTCATTGCTGTGCAAAAATCTCCTTTAGCGCGGCAATCAATTTGTCGTTTTCTTCGGGATTGCCAACGCTGATGCGGACGTAATTTTCCAGCATAGGCGCGCTGCTGATGTTGCGAATCAGGATGCCACGCGCGTGCAGGGCTTCAAACAATTCTTTCGGCAGAATGGCTGTTTTCACCGCGAAGAAGTTCGCTGCCGAAGGCACAGGCATCAATTGCCCATCGAAGTTTTGCAAGGCGGCAAACAGCCGGTCGTGTTCGTTCTTCATTTTTTCAACCAGCGGCTGAAGCAGATGCATGTTTTCCAGCGCCACTTCCGCCGCTGTCATCGAGAAGAAATTCAGGCTGTAAGGCATTTTGGCTTTGTTAAATTCCTGAATCAGTTCCGGCGCGGCCAAACAATATCCGACTCGCAATCCACCCATTGCCATGGCTTTGGAAAATGTGCGCAGGATGACCAGGTTTTTGTACTCGTTTAACAGTGGAATGAAATCGTCGCTGCCGAATTCCAGATAGGCTTGATCCACGACGATGATCGCGTCGCTGTTACGGCACAGCAGCGCCAGATCGCGCGGCGTAATGGTGCATCCAGTCGGATTGTTCGGCGAACAGATAATCGCCAGACTGGCTTTGCTTGAAACCAGTTTGCTGGCCAGACGCGGGATGTTGAATGTCAGGTCTTCGTTCAGCGGAACAGAAATGACTTCGCCGCCCGCGACCTGAATGACCTGGCGATAGACGGAAAACGTCGGTTCGGGCAAAACGACCTTGACGCCTTTTTCGACAACGGAGTTGATGACCGATTGAATCATCTCGTTCGAGCCATTGCCCGCCATCACTCCGTTTTTCTTCCACCCCACGTGAGCCGCCAGCTTTTCCAGCAATTGAACCGGGATGAATTCGGGGTAACGCGCCCAATCGGTTTCGCTGGCTCGGCGCAGAACTTCGTCTTTGATCGCAGCAGGCATGCCGAACGGGTTTTCATTCTGGTTGATCTTGATGGGAGCCGTCAGCGGATCAAGCGTGTAGGCTTTGATCGCGCGAACGTTTTCTTTGATTCTTTCCAGCATATCGAATTGATAATTGACAGTTGATAATTGATAACAAGTCAGGTGTTTTTAGTCTGTTTGGATGATTTGATTATCGAGGTCAGGAGCTTCAGTAATTCAACGCAATCATGCATCATCGAATCATACGCAGCCTGGTCAATGTATTCTGTTTCCTTCAGTAATTGCAGCCAGTATTCAGTTTCAGAGGCTTCTTTGAGTGAAATCGAAAGTTTGTGAATGAAGTCAGCCTTTGACTCGGCCTGTAAGGCTTCTTTGACATTGGCTCCAATCGAAGTCCCGGAACGAATAATCTGCCGACTCATCACATATTCTTTTTTCTCTTCTGTCAAAAATTTGCACAGCCGAACAATCCGAACCGCAAACCGAAACGATTTTTCCCTCACCGGATTTTCAGCCATACATTCCTCTTATCAATTGTCCATTATCAACTATCAATTGCTGCTATTCGTATCGAATCGTTGCTGCTCGCGCGTGAGCATCGAAGCCTTCGGATAAGGCCAGCCGTTCAATCGAGTCGGCAGTCCGCATCAACTCTTCTTTGGTGTAGCGAATAACGCTGGTTCGCTTCAGGAAGTCATAAACGCCCAGCGCCGATGAAAAGCGCGCAGTGCCTCCGGTTGGCAGGACGTGATTCGTTCCGGCGAAGTAATCGCCCACGGATTCCGGCGAATACGGCCCTACAAAAATTGCCCCGGCGTTGCGAATCTTTTCGGTGATGGCTTCGGCGTCGGCGGTCATGACTTCGACGTGTTCAGGAGCCAGCCGATTGACCAGTTCGCAAGCGTCATCCAGCGAATCAACGATTATCAAAGCTCCGTAATCGGCCAGCGAACGCTGCACGATTTCACGGCGAGGAAGAGTCGAGGCTTGATGAACCAACTCTCCGGCGACAGCCTCGGCCAGCCTGACGCTGGTGGTGATCAGAATCGCGGCGGCGTCTTCGGAATGTTCGGCCTGCGAAAGCATATCGGCGGCAACGAAATCCGCGCGCGCTGTGTCGTCGGCAATAACTACGATTTCGCTGGGGCCGGCGATGGAATCAATGTCCACCGCTCCATAAACCAGCTTTTTGGCCGCCGCTACATATTGATTGCCTGGGCCGACGATTTTGTCTACACGTGGAATTGTTTCAGTTCCGCAAGCCAGCGCGGCAACTGCCTGGGCGCCTCCAACCAGATAAACTTCAAACAACTCCAGTTCTTTCAACACAGCGGCGATGACAGGATTCTGCGCGAACTGTCCCGGCGGAGTGACGACTACGATGCGTTCGACTCCGGCAACTTGCGCCGGAATCGCGTTCATCATGACCGTCGAAGGATAAGCCGCGCTGCCGCCGGGAACGTAAAGCCCGACAATTTGCAGCGGACGAATGCGCTGTCCCAGCCGCACACCATTCGCCATTTCGACATACCAGTCTTTGGCCAACTGCCTTTCGTGGTAATAGCGAATGTTTGAAATGGCTTCGCGCATGGCGTCAATCAATTCTTCTTCAACATGCGAAGCCAGTTCTTCGATGCGTTCGCGACTGACTTTCATCGTCTGTGCCGACAACACAACGTTATCGTAACGATGGGTGCATTCAACGACGGCGGTGTCTCCGCGCTTGGTCACATCTCGTATGATGGCTTCAGTGCGTCGCATGATTTCGTCATTCAAGCCGACGTTGCGGCTCAGGATACGAGTCAGCTTATCGCTGTCTTCGGGGCGTGTGTTTTCCAGTTTGATAATTTCGATCATATTTTATGAAGAAGGTTTATCCACGAAGGGCACGAAGAATCACGAAGCATTCAGACCTATCCAGTTTATTCCTCAGTGTCACTTCGTGTTCTTCGTGGATGAATTTTTAGCTTTTCAAACGTCCCCTGCCAGTGCTTCGGTCAATCTGGCAATCAATTCACCGACTTCAACTCGTTTCAAATGGAAACTGGCGCGATTGACCACCAGTCGAGCCGTTGATTCGGTAATGACTTCGATTACATCCAGACCGTTTTCTTTCAGCGTCCGCCCGGTTTCCACCAAGTCAACAATTCGATCCGACAATCCAATCAGCGGAGCCAGTTCGACTGAACCGGAAAGCGGAATGACTTCAATCGGCACGCCTTTTTGCTGAAAGTATTCCGAGGCAATGCGCTGATATTTCGTGGCCACGCGAACCGTCGCCAGCAGATTGTAATCTTGTCCGATGACTTCGCGTTTGCCGGCGACGGCGATGCGACAATAACCAAACTTCAAATCCAGCGGTTCATGAACATCGGCTTGCGATTCCAGCAACACGTCTCTGCCGCAAATGCCCGCATCGGCTACGCCGTATTCGACGTAAGTCGGCACGTCGCCGGGTTTGACCAGAATGAAAGCATATCGGCTATCAGCGGAATGAATTATCAGCTTGCGCGATTTCAACTCGCTTTCTTCGACGACGATTCCGGCGCGGGCAAACAGCGCCAGCGCGTCGTCCTGCATGCGGCCTTTTGAAAGCGCGATTGTCAGTTGGTTATTTGGCACTGATCTTCACCTGTTTCTGTTGCTGACGAAGCTCCCGCGCCTGACCAAAGGCGGCGGCTAAATCTCCGTTGACGACAATCGGTTGCGCAGCTTCGCCGCCGGTTTGTTGAGCTTGATTCTGTTTGGCAATCGCGGCGACCAATCCATCCAGCGCGAATGAAAATCCAACTGCCGGTTCTGATTTGCCGAAGTTGGCAATCAGATTGTCGTAACGACCACCGCTGCCAATTTCGACGCCCAGTCCCGGCACGAAGACTTTGAAAACCAGGCCGGTGTAATACTCCTGGCCGCCGGTGTCACCCAGATCAATGTCGAAGTTATCGCCAAGTCCAAGTGTTGCCAGCGTCGAATAAATCTGCGCCAGATGTTCGACAGCCGCGAGAGATTTTTCGTTAATCAGAATTTCTCGCGCGCGTTCGATGGCGTCTTCTTTGCCAGCGATTTGCGTCAACCGGCAAAAATCATCTCGCCGAGCCTGTTCAATTTGCGGAGCAACAACTTGCAGAAACTCCGCCAAAGCCAGACTGTTCCGCCGATCAATCAACTGCCGCAATTGCGTCCGACTTTCGGCGTCCAGCTTCAAGAAGTCGGCCACGCCACCAAAAAAATCCACGTGCGAAAGCGCGATACGAAAATCTGTCAGCCCAAGCGCGGTCAAAACTTCAGCCGCGACCAGCAGGACTTCAACGTCGGCGACGATGTTCGGCTCGCCGATGTGTTCAACGCCAAGCTGATGAAATTCGCGCGCGGCGCGTTCCGTAGGTTCGTCGTAACGAAAAACTTCGCCGGAATAACTGAGCCGGATTGGAC
>JAGNMH010000338.1 GCA_017991275.1 Acidobacteriota bacterium | reverse complement strand
AATAGCCGAAACGGATTTGACACTCCAGCCTTTGCCCGCGAACGCGCAGAGATGGTCGAATGGCTGCGCAAACATCACCGCATCCGCGACGAAAAAGTGTTGGCGGCGATGGGGAAAATACCTCGTAATTTGTTCGTGCTGGATGCAATGCGCGGGCATTCATACGGCGACCACGCTTTGCCGATTGATTTCGGCCAGACGATTTCTCAGCCGTTCATCGTCGCTCGACAAACAGAGCTGTTGGAAGTCACAAAAAACGACCGCGTGCTGGAAATCGGCGCAGGCTCAGGTTATCAAACGGCGGTTTTGGCCGAAGTCGCCGGACAAGTTTTTGCCCTGGAGCGTTTGCCGGAACTGGCCAGACGCGCTCAGGATTTGTTGCAGCAGCTTGGCGTCAAAAACGCCACAATTAAATGTTTTGATGGGACTTACGGCTGGAGCGAGTTTGCGCCTTACAAAGGAATTCTGGTTGCCGCCGCTTCTCCTGAGATTCCCAAACCTCTGGTGGAACAACTGGCAGTCGGCGGCCATCTGGTGATTCCAATCGGTTCCGAAAAAGAACAGCGCCTGATCCGTGTCACTCGAACCGAAGACGGAACGAAGACAGAAGATTTCGGCGCTTGCCAGTTTGTGAAGTTGATTGGCAAGCACGGGTGGGAATCTTAAGCGTTTTTCGGTCAGTCCGGGTTCCGCCACGCTATTAGCCCATCTTGCCAAAAAGCAAATTGATTGCCTGCCGTGGTTGCGTGTGGCAAACTCCGCCCGCCTTATGAAGAGGCCTGAAGCAGTAAGCAGTGCCATTCCTCAATAATCAAAAAGTAAAACGAACCAAACTGAAGGTGACGAATCAAGCCTATGAACTTCGAGACTTTGTTCCGCACGAAATCCGTCGAGTTGATTCAGCGCGACGCAGCCGCCGGTTTTAGCGATGGTGAGGGGAGCGCCCACAAGCTGAAAAGAACGCTTGGGGTGTTGGACCTCACTTCTTTGGGAATTGCAGCAGTAATTGGAGCGGGCATCTTTTCTACCATCGGCAAAGCCGCCTACAACGGCGGGCCGGCAGTCTCCTTCCTCTTCATCTTCACGGCAATCGCGTGCGCGTTCGCGGCGTTTTGTTACGCGGAGTTCGCTTCGATGATTCCGGTCGCGGGGTCGGCCTATACTTATGCTTATGCCTCTTTTGGCGAATTGATTGCGTGGGTTATAGGCTGGGATTTGTTGATGGAATATGCCATCGGCAACATTGCCGTGGCCATTTCCTGGAGCGATTATTTCACGACCTTGCTGGCGGGCTACAGCATACACATCCCGGAATATCTGACCATGGATTTTCTGTCAGCGTCGCGCGGCTTTGACACAGTGGACGCGCTGCTCAAATCAGGAAAGACGCTTGAGCAAATTGGCCAGGATGGCGGCCCGGTACAGGCTTATCTGGCCTGGTCTCAAGCGCCGGTGGTTGGAGGTTTTCACCTGGTTTGCGATCTGCCCGCGTTGGCAATCGTGATTCTGATCACGGCGTTGGTCTTTGTGGGAATTCAAGAGTCAAAGCGCGCGTCGAACATAATGGTGGCGATCAAGCTCAGCGTCGTCTTTTTGGTTATTGTGCTTGGCGCCTACTACGTTCAACCGGCCAACTGGAGTCCGTTTGCGCCGAACGGGGCAGCGGGCGTGTTGAAAGGCGTATCGGCGGTCTTTTTTGCTTACATCGGTTTCGATGCGATCTCGACCACGGCTGAAGAGTGCAAGAACCCGCAACGCGATTTGCCGCGCGGGATGCTTTACTCATTGGTGATTTGCACCGTTCTTTACGTGCTGATTGCGTTGGCATTGACCGGGATGATCAGTTACAAAAAACTAGATACGGGCGATCCGTTGGCGTTTGTTTTCGGGCCGGAAGGCGTTAATCTGCCGTGGGTGGCGGGAATCGTTTCCATCAGCGCCGTAATTGCGATGGCAACCGTGCTGCTGGTCTTTCAACTTGGGCAGCCGCGCATCTGGATGGCAATGAGCCGCGACGGACTGCTGCCGAAAATCTTCGCCGCCATTCATCCGCGCTTCAAAACCCCATGGTTTTCGACCATTGTCACCGGCTTGTTGGTGGCGATTCCTTCGTTGTTCATGAACCTGACCGAGGTGACTGATCTGACCAGCATCGGCACTCTCTTCGCGTTTGTGTTGGTTTGTGGTGGCGTGTTGATTCTCGACAACTCCAAACAGAAAATTGAGCGCAAATTCCGAACCCCGTACATTAATTCCAAGTACATCGTACCCGCGCTTTTTATTCTGGTTTGGGTCATCTTCTTTACCTTCAAACGCGACCTGCTGTTGAGCTTTTTCAGCGGCAACGATCTTTCTGACCCGACGATTCACGGTTGGGAGGTCGTCAAACACAGAATTCCAATGTATGGCTACATTGTCCTTTCGTTCATCCTGACCATCGCCTGCTTCCTGCGTAATTTGTCCTTGATCCCGGTATTGGGACTGCTCAGTTGCGGATATTTGATGACGGAACTCGGTTGGACTAACTGGACGCGATTTGTCCTCTGGCTGATAGTCGGTTTAATTCTTTACTTTCTTTATGGCTATCGTCACAGCCGACTGGCTGGTAACGCTTGAGTCATATTGCATTGCCCACCTAACAATAATAGAGCGCGATGGTCGCTTTATAAAACAAGCAGTTTGATGAAGTAGCCCGGCCAACTGACGGCGACGGCAATATTGCCCACGGTGTATTCCAAAATCAGGCCCCAGGTGAAGATTTCTCCAAGCGTGGCGCACAAATACGTGTAATCACTTCCCGATACCGGAATCAGCGACGCCAACTCCGCATAACAAAAACTGTAAAGACGCAGGCAACCGCAGCCAGTATTAATGAAATCACAAGGGCCGGGCCTGCACCCGGTCTTCCGAGTTGCACGTCCGATCCCGTCAGACCGGCAATAATGAAGTTCATCAGCGGCGTTTTGATCTTGCCGGAAAAGGTCTCACCGGCAGAAGCCGTTCCGACCAGCGAGAAAATTCCCGCGCCGACAATTGCGCCAATGCCCAATGCAGTCAGGTCAAAGGCTGTCAAAGTGCGCTTCATTTGCCGTTCTGGATTTTCCGATTCTTGAGGTAATTGATCTGGGCTTTTAGTACTGAAAAGTTGAGATGCCATAACTGAATCTCCTTATTTCGGGTTGATGCATTTAAGTCGAACGACCGTCAGGCAGAGGTCGGAATTATTAAAATAGACCTCGCCGCCGACCGAAACCACAGTTAGGTTGAAGTCTGATGAGTGCCGGAAAGCGAAAAGCTTGAGAACTGTAGCGGCTGGTTTTCAGGATGGTAGGAGCAGAGGCTGTTTAACCCCAAGGGAAGGATTTTAATTTTAATCTATGCGTTTTCAGCTATTTAGTCGTGGCAACACAAAGATTTTGGCTGTATCATCACGGCACTTTGATGTTCCTCCAGAATGCTTATTTGAATCACAGATGCCTGATTGAAGGCAAAGCCCTGAACAAGTTGCTCTCAGAATACCCCGAAAATAATTTTAGTTAATTGCCAATCCAGTTCCCCAAAAAGAGGGAACTTCTTAAACCCGTGGTTAATCTTTTGGGTGGAGTACGCCTTATGAAGTACGTATCGAACAAATCTACTAATGCGATGAAGTCAGTCCTCACTGTTTTGGTGTTGGGCGTGGTGTTGTTAATTAGTGTTTCTGCTATCAAATCGAAAAATGTCGGTGCATCCGGTAAGTCAAATGCTTTGCGAAATGCCGTGGCTTCGCTGACAGGGCTGTTTCAGCCAATTGAGCCTGAACAGGAGCCAAACGAAACGATTGATACGGCCAATCTGATTCAGTTGCCGGGTCGAAAGACCGGAACTGTCAAAGTTGGAGACGCCGCGACCTTTGAGTTCAGCTACCAAAACGGCCCGAAGGACAAGATCGAAGATTTTTTCAAATTCACGATTCCGGCAAATACAACGGAACGGGTGGATGTCACTCTTACTTTTACCAATGCCGCCGCCGATCTGGATTTGTTTTTATTCCAGCAAACAGGCACTGAAGCGAATCCGACGCTGACGGCTTTGGCCGTTTCAAATGGCAGCACGACTACCGAACGATTGTCGCCAATTCCGCAATTGACCGCCGGCACTTATTTTATCGGAGTTTCGGCTTTTGACGGACATGCGCCAAACAACACGCCAATTACTTATACCCTGACGACTGCGCGCGATTCGGCTCCGCCAGCACCTACCATCTCCAGGATTATTCCAGATGCGGCGGAATCTGGAACTGGACCGTTTTCACTGACCATACAGGGCACCAACTTCTTCGACACTCAATCCACAGTTCGCTGGAACGGCCAGCCGCGTTCGACTGTTTATATCAATAACACTCAGTTGGTTGTTTTCCTGACGGCGGCGGACATTGCCACCACCGGAGTTGTTCCGGTCAGCGTATTCAATCCACCAACGCTTGGCGGGCAATCGAATTCGGTTCCGTTTACGATCACAAACCTGGGCGTTTCGCCTGAAGTCGAACCGAATGAAACTCCAACCGATGCCACATTGTTGCTGGCTCCGGGTAAGCGAAACGGCACGGTTGCAATCGGAGATGCAGCGACGACGACAATTCAATTTCCGGGCGGGCAGACCGATCCAGTCGAAGACATGTTTGCCATCAATCTGACACAAAGCTCCAGGATTGATCTGTCGCTGATTGGCACGAATGCGCAATCAAATATGGCGCTTTATCTGCTTAGAGAAATTCCCGGAACTACTTCGCTGGAATCTTTGGGTAATTCGCGTTTAGGCGGGGTGATACAGCGCATTACGACTCCGACCATGCTTTCGCCGGGGCGTTACCTGATCGGTGTTTCCGCCGTTACCGGCGCTTCGTCATACACACTGGAAGCTCGAATTCCTGGCAACCGGTTGATGCAGGTTGTGACCCGCAGCGCAGCGCCGAACAGTTCGATAACTGTTCCGGTTTCGTTTTATTCCGAAGGCAACGAAAACTCGCTGAAATTCAGTTTGAGATTTGATCCGACACTGCTTGCAAATCCTCAAGTCACGCTTGGCAACGATGCTGGCGAGGGTGTACTTAGCGTCAATTCCAGCCAATTTGCTCAGGGCCGCATTGGCGTTCAGTTCGCTTTTCCGCAAGGCCAGCATTTCAGCAGTGGCGCTCGCCAGGTCGCCAAAGTCACATTCAACATCAAACCAACCTCAACAGCGACCGCAACCGTTGTCGAATTTGGAGATGATCCGGTTGTTCGTGGAGTTACTGATACGGGCGGCAATGCTGTTATCGGGACTTATGCTGCTGGTAATGTTGTCATCACGCCAGGTTTTGAAGGCGATGTGACCCCGCGTCCGGGCGGCAACGGTTCGGTTTCGACCGCCGATTGGGTTCAGGTTGGACGTTTTGCCAGCGGCCTGGATGAGCCAGCCGACGGCAGTGAATTCCAGCGAGCCGATGTCGCCCCGAAAAACACTTTGGGCGATGGGCGGTTGACGATTGCCGATTGGGTTTTGGCCGGGCGTTATGCTTCAGGGTTGGAGCCAATTGCCGCCGCGGGTGGGGCCAGTGCAGCCCTTGCTGCTTTTGGCGAACTCGGTAACGTTTTTGAAAAGATCGTCGAACCCAGCTCCGCTGCCGCTTCTTTCACCGCTGGCGAACAGCAACAGAACCGCAGCATACGCGTTGTGCCGGTAACTTTTGTTCGAGGCCAGGAAAATACGGCGGTTGTTGAATTGAATTCTCTGGGCAACGAAAACGCGGTTGGTTTCACCGCGAACTTCGACACGACGCAATTAACTTTTGTCCGCGCCACCATCGGCACTGATGCCCAGGGCGCCGCGCTGAACGTCAATACCGGACAGGTAGCTTTGGGACGTGTTGGCATAGGCATTGCGCTTTCCAGTGGCCAGACTTTTGCCGCAGGCACGCGCCAACTTGTCACACTGACTTTCAGCGTTCCGGCTTCAAGCTCTGTAAACTCGACGACCATTGGTTTCGGCGATCTGCCGATTGCGCGCGAAGTCGTTGATGCGTCGGCAAACGTTTTGCCGACGACGTTTGATGCCGGTGTAGTGACACTTGATCCGCAAATCAGTCAGACTCCGACTCTGACCAGTGTGGCGCCTAATTCTGTTCTGGCTGGTAGCGGAAACTTTATCGCCACTTTGACCGGAAATAATCTGCTCAATGGTGCAATCGCTAGCGTGACAGTCAACGGTGTGACCGCCCAACGGTTCACGGAATTTGTCAGTCTGACGCAGGTTCGAGTGACAATTCTGGCT
>JAGNMH010000337.1 GCA_017991275.1 Acidobacteriota bacterium | reverse complement strand
CGTCTCAATGGGGCAGATGCGTCCGTAATGAGTCGGATGCACGTCGCGGACTTCAAAGCCCGCGCGTTCGCGGCTCAAACCACCCGGCCCAAGAGCCGACAGGCGGCGCTTGTGAGGAATCTCTGACAACGGGTTGGTCTGATCCATAAACTGCGAAAGCTGCGACGAGCCAAAAAATTCGCGAACGGCAGCCGTCACAGGTTTGGCATTGATCAGATCGCGCGGCATCGCGGTTTGCATCTCAGCGTGGATGGACATTTTTTCCTTGATCGCACGCTCCATACGCACCAAGCCGAGGCGAAACTGGTTTTCCAGCAGTTCACCGACGGCGCGTACGCGACGGTTGCCCAAATGGTCAATGTCGTCGTCGCTGTAGAAGATTTTTCTTCCATCGCGGGTTTCCTGTTCGCCGCTAACGCGCTTGAGTTTGAGCACGTAATCAATCACGTCAAAGAAATCCTGAGGCGACAGCAGCGGGTCAGCCAGGCGGTCGCGTTCAGGGCGTCCCATCTTGATGTTGAACTTCAGGCGGCCAACACGCGAAAAGTCGAATTTGCGCGCGTCAAAAAACATGCCGTGAAACAGCGACTGGGATGTGTCCAAAGTCGGAGGATCGCCCGGGCGCATCTTGCGGTAAATTTCAATCAGGGCTTCCTGCGAAGATTTGATCGTGTCTTTTCTGGCCGTTTGGCTAAGCGTGACGCCTACATCGTCTTTGTCCGGGAAGAAGATTTCAAATGACGTGAGACCAGCTTCAACCGCCGCGGCAATCGTTTCTGCCGTCAACTCGGAGTTGCTCTCGGCCAGAACTTCACCATCAGAAGTATTGACGATGTCGTTAAGCGTATAAGCGCCAGTCAAGTCTTCAATTTTGACGGGAATTTCAGTGATACCAGCGGCTACTATTGAGTCGTAAGCGCTTTGGCCAATCTTCTTGCCGGTTTTGACTATAACTTCGCCGTTTTTGTCGGCAATGTCGGAAGAAGCGCGCGAGCCGACAATTGTCGAACTGACCTGCCAGAGCAGGCTGGCGCCTTCGACTCGAACCTTGTCCACGGTGTAAAAGTAACGAATGATGTCTTCGTCACTCTTCAATCCAAGTGCTCGCAAGAAGATCGTCGCCAGGAACTTACGCTTTCGATCAATTCGAACGTAAAGCAGATTCTTGGAATCGTATTCAAACTCTACCCACGAACCACGATACGGAATCAGTTTCGCCAGGAAGAAGGTATTGTTCTCGCCTTTCTCGAAAAAGACGCCTGGGCTGCGGTGCAACTGGGAAACGATAACGCGCTCAGTGCCATTGATAATGAACGTGCCGTTTTCAGTCATCAACGGAAGATCGCCGAAGTAAACTTCTTCTTCCTTAATGTCGCGGATTGATTTTTGTCCGGTTTCTTCGTCTTTGTCCCAGACAGTCAAGCGTATTTTGACGTGCAAAGGGACAGAGTAGGTCATGCCACGTTCCTGACATTCCTGCACATCGTATTTGTGTTTCAAGCCAACAGGCTCACCGCAATTGTCACAGGTGTTGACGACGTTTTTGTTGTAAGTGCCGCAATCCCCGCAAACCACGTCGTCAGATGAAAGCGGGTTGATTTTGATTACCGCCGCGCACTGCCGGCAATTCGAGCGCAGGTGATGCAGCCCTTGAAACTGTCCGCACTTGCACTGCCAGTTGCCCAGACGGAACTCGACGAATTCCAGCGAGGAGGTTTCCCGGAAGTCGGAGATTGGAAAAGTTGATTTGAAAACTGCTTGCAAGCCGACCAGATCACGCTCAGGAGGCAACAGATCCATCTGAAGGAATCGGTCATAGCTTTCACGCTGAACTTCTATCAGATTCGGAATTCTCACCAGAGTGCGAATCTTGGAAAAGTCGAAGCGCTCAGGTCTTTTTGTACTTTCACTACCATTTGTTGCGATTGAATTCATCTCAATAGCCATTGTGCAAACGTCCTTTAAGTTTAAGGCGCTATGGCCGAGCAGAGAATCCCGGCCTAATGAAACTTTAGCTGCTGCTTCAAAGTTGAAGCTATTTGCTTAAGTTTTTGGATACGACAAAGCGGCGGCGGGAGACAACACGTCCCCCGCCGCACGCCACGCGGTTAATGTTATTTGTATATTTGAAGTTTGCCGATTTCGATACCTCACGAATAACCCGTAAGACTGCCAGAGCTCTGTAAAAAAGAAGCACTTCCAACTGCTCGAACTTACGATCTGACTCAAAATCAGGTAAGGAATTAACCCTTCTGAAATCAAGGTTTAGTGCCCGCACCCCGATTCAGTTTTTTAGCATCTCTGCCGACGGCAAACAGATAAAGTTTGTAGAACCAGTTTTATTCAGAAACCGGTTCTACAAACAGTTTTCGCTTATTTCAACTCAACCGACGCACCTGCATCAGTCAAGGCTTTCTTGATCTTTTCGGCATCGTCTTTCGACACACCATCTTTGACGGTCTTAGGAGCGCCGTCAACGAGGTCCTTGGCTTCTTTCAAGCCGAGGCCAGTTAACTCACGAACAACTTTGATCACGTTGATCTTGTTCGCGCCAGCACCGGTCAACACGACATCAAAGGCATCTTTTTCTTCAGCCGCAGGAGCCGCCGCGCCGCCGCCACCAGCCGGGGCAGCAGCAACCGCTGCCGCAGCAGCCGAAACACCGAATTTCTCTTCGAGAGCCTTCACCAGTTCCGAGGCCTCAAGCAAGGTGAGTCCGGCAACCTGGTCAACAATGTTATTGATATCCGCCATGATTTTTACTATTCCTCCAAAACAATCTCTACCTTTTCACTTCAATAAAGGCAGAACTAAAAATGGTTGACTCTTACGCCGCTTGAACACTTGCGCGACGCTACCATCGACTGACTCCGGGCATCACTCCTTTGTTAGCTTCAGGTGACGAGTGATCGGCCACTGACAATGCAACCGATCAAAAAATGCGATTTCAAAAAAACTTTTATTATGCATGCCTCAGGGTTAAATGCTGAGACTAGCAGTCGCTAATTACGCGGCTTCAGCTTTTTTGTCGGCAATTTGTTTGACGACGATGGCCAAGTTGCGCGGAACAGCGTTTATCACTGTTGCCAAACGTTGAGCTGGCGCATTCAGTAAGAACATCAGCTTGCTGATCAACTCTTCCTTCGATGGCATGGAAGCCAAAGCATCAATGTCTTTGACACTAATAGCACGGCCTTCGACAACGCCACCTTTGAAGGTCAATTTTGGATTTTCCTTTGCAAACTTGCTCAGCACTTTAGCCAGACCTACAGGATCATTCTGGCTGTAAGCCAGTGCAGTCATGCCCTTGAAATGATCCTTCAGGGATTCAAGCGGAGTGTTTTCAACCGCAATTCGGCCAATTGTATTTTTAACGACGCGGTAATTAAGCTGTGAAGCTTCCAGAGCACGGCGCAATTCACCATCTTTCTCGACCGACAGTCCCTGAAAACTGACCATCACCGCATGACCGGTATTCTGTAACTCTTCTTTGAGTGCAATGAGGTCTTGTTGTTTTTTCTCTCTTGTTTTCATTACTCAATCTCCAAACGTTCAGTGGAATTTCCAGTGTGGAAGGGAAGCGCTCAAGCTCCAATCGAAGTTGGGTCAACCAAGATGCCAGGCCCCATCGTCGAAGCGACGTTTACCTTCTTGACGTATTTGCCTTTTGCCGTTGAAGGTTTGGCTTTGATTACAGCGTCAATCAATGATTTTGCGTTTTCAGTTATCTTCTCTGCTGTAAACGAAACCTTGCCAACTGGAACGTGAATTACACCAGTTTTATCAACCCGGAACTCCACTTTGCCTGCTTTGGTTTCTTTGACTGCATTGGCGACCTCAACAGTTACCGTGCCGGTTTTGGGGTTGGGCATCAGGCCGCGCGGCCCAAGTACTTTACCGAGCGTACCGACCGATCGCATCATATCTGGCGTTGCAATCAGAGCGTCAAAATCCAGGTAGCCACCTTTGATCTTTTCGACGAAATCATCGCCACCAACCTCATCAGCGCCAGCTTCCTGGGCTTCCCGCTGTTTCTCAGGAGTGCCGGCAATAACAGCAACTTTCTTGGATTTGCCGAGTCCATGAGGAAGCACAAGAGTGCCACGTACCATTTGGTCAGCTTTGCGTGGATCAACGCCGAGCACCATTGTTACTTCGACTGTTTCGTCAAACTTTGCCGGTTTGATCTTTTGGCAAAGCGTTATGGCGTCAGACAACGGATACAACTTGCCATCCTCGACCTGATCGAGCGCAGCTTTAAATTTTTTTCCTGCCATTATTGTTTCCTTTCAGGTGTTAGCGTAGCCATAAGAGACCCGGCATCTACCGGTTATGGCCACTCCCTCTTAGGAATGCGGAAGAATGAATGAAGAACCCAGAATTATCGGAATGATTTGAATTTCATTCCGCCTTCCGCCTTCCGCATTCCGCATTCATTTGATATCCAGACCCAGACTCTTGGCCGTGCCTTCGATCGTGCGAATGGCGGCTTCCAGGTTGGTGGTATTAAGGTCGGGCATCTTTAACTTCGCGATCTCTTCAATCTGAGCGCGAGTTACTGATCCAACTTTTTCGCGGTTTGGCTTGCCAGAACCTTTCTCAAGCTTGATTGCCTTCTTAATTAGGTCGGCAGCCGGAGGGGTTTTGGTGATGAAGGTGAATGAACGATCAGCATAGACCGTGATGACGACAGGAATTTTGATGTCGCCCATGCTTGAGGTCTTAGCATTGAATTGTTTGCAGAACTCCATAATGTTCACGCCTTGCGGACCCAGCGCCGTTCCAATTGGCGGAGCAGGGTTGGCCTTACCGGCGGGAACCTGAAGCTTAATCATTGCTGTAACTTTTTTTGCCATAATTGATTATTGGTTATGATCGGACGCCGAAGCGGCCTCCCAATTATTTTGTACTCAAACTGTCATTGTTAGCTTTCTTCCGAGAAAGAAACCTTTTCGACTTCAAGGAAGCCCAACTCAACCGGAGTTGCGCGTCCGAAGATAGTGACGCTGACTTTTAGCATATTCTTGTCTGCGTTAACCTCTTCAACTGTTCCAGTAAAACTTGTGAATGGCCCGTGATTTATTCGGACAATTTCGCCACGTTCAAACGTGAACTTCGGCTTTGGTTTTTCTGCTGCTGTCTCAACATGGTGAACGATCTGATCTACTTCTTCCTGGCTTAACGGTGTTGGTTTCTGGCCACCGACAAAACTGGTAACTTTAGGCGTACTCTTAATCAAGTGCCAAGCTTTATCAGAAATCTCCGCGTTGTCGTTGCACTCAATCTCGACAAGAACATAGCCTGGGAAAAACATCCGAGTGCTTTCGACACGCTTGGATCCTTTCATTTCGACTACGGTTTCGGTTGGAATCAACACCTGAGTGACTTCGTCACCCATCTCGAAGGCTTGAATCCGCGAGTTCAAGCTATCGCGCACCTTGCGCTCGTAACCTGAGTAAGTGTGAATAATGAACCATTGTTTCGCCATAGTCTGAGGAAATCTCCGGGTAGCTGACCGACAAAAAGTTTACGATAGCTTAATTACAATACCTTGCCAGCCGCCCATTCAACCCCTTTTATCAGGTAAGTAAAGACAATGTCGGCAGCAAATAGATAGAAAGCAAAGAAAAAGACCGCAATAACAACGATAATGGTAGTGTTCACGACTTCAGGTCGCGTTGGCCAGGAAACTTGCTTCATTTCTCGCGCGATTTCATGCCAAAACTGACGGACACTGGCCAGCCAAGTTGCTGGTCTAGTCACTAACGATTGCTCATTTGATTCTTCTGTCATCACCGCAACTCCTTCCCGCGTACTAAATGTTGCCATTTTCTTTCACCTCTGTGCCGGAAGACTTGTCTTGATATAGCACCCGGAACAATGAAAGCGTTGTAAATCTGGCAGGGGTATCAGGATTCGAACCCGAACTTTAGGTTTTGGAGACCCACGTGCTAACCGTTAACACTATACCCCTGAATAAATAACTGCGGATTCAGTGTTATTTGGTTTCGCGGTGCGGCGAATGCTTGCGACATTTGCGGCAAAACTTCTTGAACTCAAGACGCTGTGTCGTAGTTTTCTTGTTCTTTGTTGTGAAGTAATTGCGATCTTTGCACTCTGTGCATTGAAGAACGACTTTGTCACGCATAACTTTTCTCTTTCGTAATTAAATTAAAATTTCGATTTACTCAATAATGTCAGAGACAGTGCCGGCGCCGACTGTGCGACCGCCTTCGCGGATGGCGAAGCGCAAGCCCTTTTCCATCGCGATCGGAGCTATCAATTCAATCTCCATCGCAATGTTGTCTCCAG
>JAGNMH010000336.1 GCA_017991275.1 Acidobacteriota bacterium | reverse complement strand
GTATTGAACGCGATTTGAAAGCGTTGGAATCAAAAGAGTAAACGTGCTGGAATTGGCGATATGCAGGTAGTCATATTCTTATCGTTCCTTGGGCTGTTCGCGCCGACGTTGCAGGCGCAGACCCTGCCAGATTTGCCGCCCGTAGTTGCTGAAAACTTCGGGGCGGAAATCAAAGAGCAAATCCGCAAAGCTTACGCCGAAGCCCAGGCCAAACCGCGCGACGCCGAAGCCAATGGGCGATTGGGCATGACGCTGCAAACTTATGAGCAATACGAACACGCGGCGATTTGTTACGAACGCGCTCGCCGTTTGTCGCCAACGGAATTTCGATGGATTTATTACCTGGCGGTTGTCAGAGCTGCGGCGGGCAATCAGGCAGAAGCCGCGCAGGCTTTCAAAGAAGCCGTTGGATTGAAAAACGATTACCCGCCATCGCAATTGCGTTTGGCCGACGCGTTGTTTGCCGCCGGACAGACGGACGAAGCCCGGAAGCTTTATGAAAAGCTGACCGGTTTTGCTCAAGCCAATTACGGTTTGGGCAGAATCAAAACCGCTGCTGGAGATCACGCCGCCGCAGTCGAACATTTAAGCAAGGCGGTCGAGCAGTTCCCTGAATACGGCGCGGCACATTACGCTCTGGGGTTGGCATTGAGGAATTTGGGGCAGACGACTAAAGCTCAGGAACATCTGGCGCTGTCGCAACAATTCAAAACTTCGCGCCCTCCGATTGACGATCAGTTGCTGAACGCGATTGCCGAATTGAATGCCGCCGGGGCTGAGTTGTTGAAACGTGGCGCGATGTTTGAAGCTGCGGGAAAACTTTCCGAAGCGATTGCCGATCACGAGCGCGCGCTGGAAGCCAATCCGCAGCTTATCCAGGCGCACATCAATCTGATTTCGCTTTACGCCAGAACCGGTCAGTTTGAAAAAGCCGAAAAACGATACCGCTCCGCCATTGCCGTCAATCCGAATCTGGCTGACAGTCATTACAACTTCGGAGTGCTGATGGCGATGCAGGAAAAGTACAAAGAAGCGGCAGCGGCTTTTCAGCGAAGTTTCGAGTTGAATCCATTCAACGCCGAAGCTCATTACAACTTCGCTGTGATAATTGAAGGCAGCGGTCGTTTGGACGAAGCTGCTGCGCATTTTCGCCAGGCAATCCAAAACAAACCAGATCACCGTTTGGCTCACTTTCATCTGGGACGCATACTGGTAAACCAGGACAAACTGACAGAAGCCATAGAACACTTCCAAAAGACGTTGACGCCGGAAGATGCCCAAACGCCGATGTTCACTTACGCTCTGGGCGCGACTTATTCGCGCTCTGGCGACAACGCAAAAGCTATTCAATTTTTACGTGAAGCGCTGAAAGGCGCGACTGGGATGAAACAAACTCAATTGGCAGCAAGCATCGAACGCGATTTGCGTCAATTAGAGAAATCCGCGACTGAACCGGGTAAGAAGCCGGACTAAATGTCGAATCAATTTCAATATCAACAACCTCAATACGGGAGAACTGTTTATGCAAATCGCAAAAAGACTTTTCATGCTGGCGCTGATTAGCGTCTGTATGAGCGCGGTTGTTTCCGCCCAGGCCGTCAAAGGCAGCCTGCTGGGAACAATCACCGATTCCAACGGAGCTGCTGCCGCTGGTGCAACGGTGACCCTCACCGAAACCCGCACCGGTATCACTGCAAACACTGCCACAAACTCTGACGGCAACTATGCTTTTCCGAACGTCAAAGACGGCGTTTATCGCGTTGAAGCAACTCAAAAAGGCTTCAAGAAAGTTGTGCGCGAAAACGTCATCGTTGACGTCAACACAACCGTTCGCATTGACCTGAACTTGCCGGTCGGCGAGGTAAACGAATCTGTCACCGTCACAGCCGACGCCGCTCCATTGCTGCAAACCGACCGCGCCGATACAGGCCGTTTGCTGGAAAGCAAACAGGTTTCCGAATTGCCGCTCGGTTTCAATCGCAACTTTCAGGGACTGCTGATTACGGTGCCGGGTGCGACCAGACCGACTCGCCCGCACTCGCAGTTTTTCAATTCGCAGGACAGCCTGGAATCGAAGGTCAACGGTCAGTCGCGTTTGTCCAACAACTTTCAAATCGAAGGCGTGGACGACAATGAAAAGACCGGCTTGCTGCAAGTGCTGATTCCGGCGGCAGACGCCATTCAGACTGTCAGCATCTCGACCTCGAACTTCGACGCGGAGTTTGGGCGCGCGGGCGGCGCGGTTTCTTCCGTGACCCTGAAATCAGGAACGAACGATATTCACGGCAGCGCCTTCCTATTTGGCAACAATAACAATGGCTGGCTGCAAGCCGGCGATTTCTTTACGCATACCACCGCGCCGACGCATTACCGTCAGGCAGGTTTCACAGTTGGCGGCCCGATCAAAAAGAACAAGCTTTTCTATTTCGGCGATTATCAGTACACCACAGACACACAAGGTTTCGTGCAACGCCACACGGTTCCGTACCCGGAATGGTTTGGCGGAGATTTCAGCAAAGTTGCCACGAAGATTTACGATCCCGCAACGGGAAATGCCGATGGCACCGGACGCACCCAATTCACCGGCAACATCATTCCAAACAATCGCATCAGCCCAATTGCCAAAAAGCTGCTGACTTTTCTGCAAGCGCCAAATATCGCCGGGGCTCCTTTGGGAACGCCCAACTTTGTGTTTAACGAAGTTCGCACCAAGAAAACGCATGCCTTCGACACCAAGATCAATTACAACATCAGCGAAAGAGATGTTCTATCCTACCGCTTCAGCTTCCAACAACCGAAGGTTTTTGATCCGGGTACTTACGGCATTTACGGCGGGCCAACAAACGGCGGTTTTGCCGGAACAGGCACACAGAACACCATCAGCACGGCTGGCAATTACACGCACACCTTCAGTCCAACCCTGATTCTGGAGGCGCGATTTGGGGTTAGCTGGTATCACAACCAGGCGATTTCTCAGGCAGCCGGGCTGAAGACCTCTTCAGAGGTCGGCATTCCAAATGTCAACAACGACGATTTTTCCAGCGGTCTGACCCAGATCAACATCAGCGGTTTTTCCGGCCCGGTGCTGGGATTTTCTGCCAGTATGCCGTGGGATCGTGGTGAAAAGACTTATATTGGCTCCGGCATCTTGACCAAGCTGTGGGGCAATCACTCGGTCAAGTTCGGCGAAGAGATTCGTCACAACCGCGACTTCCTGCTACAGATTCAGGACAACGGCGGCGTGCGCGGCCACTTTGACTTCAACGGCGCTCGCACGGCGATTCCCGGCGACACGGCGGCGCAGAATGCCATCGCCAATGCTTTTGCCTCCTTCCTGCTCGACGTTCCAAACAGTGTCGGACGTGACGTCAAGGTCATTGACCAGCCGGGTACTCAACATTACGCCTACTTCACTTTTGTTCAGGACAACTGGCAGGTCAGCAAGAAACTAACGGTTAATCTGGGATTGCGACACGAATACTACCAGCCGCTGGTCGGCATCGTGGACAAGGGTGGACTGTCAAATTACAACCCAAGCAACAACACTGTGGAGGTAGCCGGCATAGGTAACATTCCGCAAAACGTGGGGGTCAAAGGCACCTGGAAAAACTTCGTTTTGCGTACAGGGGCGTCGTACCGCATCACGGAAAAGACCGTCATACGTGGCGGATATGGAGCCAGCGTTATTCCCTTCCCGGATAACAGCTATGCGTTTAATTTCCCGGTCAAACAGAACAATCAGTTCAACGCGGCCAACGCTTTTGCACCTGCCGGGTCGTTGGCGGCGGGATTCCCTGCGCCAATCATTTTCAGTATTCCGTCAAACGGAATCATTGACGCCAATCTGCCAGTTCTGAAAAATTCAGGGCTTTATTACGCGCCCGCCGGACTGCGCGAAGGAACGCTTCATTCATACAACTTCGCGTTCCAGCGGGAACTGCCCTGGAATTTCACGGCAGAGGCAGCTTACGTTGGGAATATCGGGCGTGGAATTCTGGCTACGCTTGACCTCAACGCCGCCAATCAATTGGGTTTGGCCGCGCCGGGCAATGACAATGCCGCCCGTCCGTTTTTCGCCAGCTACGGGCGCACGGCTTCGATCACAACGCGTGTTCCGACCGACACGCATTACAACTCAATGCAGATCAAGGTTGATCGTCGTTTCAGCAAGGGATTGCTGGTGACCAGCAACTACACGTTTTCGCGTGCGATCTCAAATTCCGGCGACGACAATGGAGGCTTCAGCGCGCCTGCGAACATCTCAATTGATCGCGGACGCACTGGATTCGACCGAACGCATGCGTTTAGTTCCAGCTTCGTCTGGCAGCTTCCATTTGCCCAAAAACTTAGCGGCGTTGCCAAATGGGCGCTTGATGGTTGGCAGTTGACTGGAATTATGACGGCGCAAACGGGCACTCCGCTGGATTTCACCACCAATGCCGTCAACCTGCACGCGCCGGGCAACACACAACGTCCCAACCTGAATGGCGAGATCAAAATCCTGGGTGGCTTTGGACCCGGGCAACTCTACTTCGACAACTCGCCGACCACCTTCGTCACACCGGCGGCAACGCTGACCGGCACGAACGGTGTCGCTTATGCCCCGTTCGGCACTTTGACCCGCAACAGTTCGATCAACGGGCCAGGCTACTGGAATCTGGACAGCTCGATCTTCAAGAAGCTCAAATTTACCGAGCGGATTGGCGGCGAAATCCGGGCCGATGTGTTCAATATCTTGAACCATGTCAACCCTGGTAACCCAAATACCAGTGTGACCAGTCCGACGTTCGGTCAAATCACCGGCGTGGCCAGTTCACCGCGATTGGTGCGCTTTGGAGCGCGCGTCACTTTCTAAAAACGACTTTGCGCAACCAGGCGAATGGAGACAGCTTTGATCTCCTTCGCCTGGTTGCGTGAACTTTTCCGAGGAGCCTTTATGGATAAACCGAACATAGAACGCAGAGATTTCATTAAACAAGCCGCAACGACAGCATCGGTCGCCGCAATTACAGCGTCGTCTTATTCCAAAGTGCTCGGCGCGAACGACCGTGTGCGCCTGGGCATGATCGGCCCCGGAGCACGCGGGCAGGAAACATTGAAATACTTCCTGGAAGCTCCGAACTGCGAGCTGGTTGCCGCAGCGGACGTTTACACTCGCCGTCTGGAAGAAGTGAAAAGATTTGGCGCAAACGTCAAAGGTTATGGCGATCATCGTCAATTGCTGGAATCGAAAGACGTGGATGCGGTGATAATTTCTTCGCCGCTGCATTGCCATTCGCGGCACTTTCTGGACACGCTGGCCGCTGGCAAAGATATGTACGCCGAAAAGACCATGACCTGGTCCATCGAAGAAGCCGAGGCCTGTCTGGCTGCGGCGAAGAAAAACCCGAAGCGAGTCATTGGCGTAGGACAACAGCACAACAGCGCCGGTTATTTCATGGACGCTCGCAAATGGGTCAAGGACGGATTGGTCGGCAAAGTCGCCCAGGTTGAATCGTGGATGAGCCGCAACACTCCCCACGGCAAAGGCCAATGGGTGCGTCCGGTTCCGGCGGATTGCAACGCGCAAAACGTCAACTGGAAAGCTTTTCTGAACGGTCGTCAGGATCGTCCGTTTGACGGAAACAAATTCATCAACTGGCGTTTGTGGTGGGAATTTTCGGGCGGCAACATCACCGAAAATATGGTTCACCAGATTGGCTGGATCATCGGCGTGTTGGATTTGGGAGTGCCAACTTCGGCCTATATGTCCGGCGGAATCTTTTCGGAAAAAGACGGGCGCGAAGTGCCAGACACCATCAATGTGATTTTGGATTACCCGAACGAAGTGACTGTCGCCTGGCAATCCACTTTCAGCAACAGTCGTTACGGACTTGGTATTCGCATTCTGGGTTCGGACGGCACGATTGAATGGTTGGCCGGAACGACCGATATGGTTAGCGGCAAATCTGCCAGCGGCTGGACCTACGCACCGGAAAAACTGAATCGCCCCAACGGCGAAGCGATCAAAGGCGATTCGAAAGGCGAGAACCATTACATCAACTTCGTCGAATGCGTGCGTTCGCGCAAAGAACCGAACACCCCGGTCGAGATTGGCTACCGTTCAGCCATCGCCGCGCACATGGCCAACCTGTCCTATCGTCGCAAAGAAAAAGTGACGCTGGATTCGGCTCGGCAATCCGCACGCAGGTAACTGCTTTCATCAGTGAGCGCATGCGCCAAGCTGCGTGCGCTCACTTTCAAGTTCCAAAGCCACAGCCCTATAATCCGCCCGCTATGCAATACCAAATCCTGGTCGAACATCCGAATCAAAATGGCTT
>JAGNMH010000335.1 GCA_017991275.1 Acidobacteriota bacterium | reverse complement strand
GCCGTTCCTTTTGGTGGTGTAAAACGCTTCAAAGATTCTATTTCTGGTTTCTTCGGACATGCCTGAACCGTAATCGAGCACGCTGACCTGCAACGCCCCGTGTTGGCCATTGAATTCTGAAAACCGTCTGGCTTCAGTTGGGGGGATGAAATCCGTCTGTAAAATTACCTTGCTGTTCTGCGGAGAAGCTTCGATGGCGTTGATCAAAAGGTTCAGAAATACTTTGCGAAGTTGTTGCGGATCGAAATTCCCTGGCTGAAGGTTTGTGGCATATTGACGAACAACTGCAGTCCGCGAGCGCTCCAACCGATCACTGGCCAATTCGATGACTTCGTCCATCAGCTTGTTCAGGTCGGACGGTTTGCGTTCCGGATCTCGCGGACGAGTCAGATACCGCAAATCAGTGACAATGGTTGACAGATGCTCAGACCCGCGTTTAAGCCGAGCCGCCGTATGTTTCAAGTCTTCGTCGCTGCCGCTGATCTGCATTTCCAGCAACTCGATATTTAGTTTGATTGCGCCAATCGGATTGTAAAGTTCGTGCGCCACTTGAGCCGTAATCTGACCGACTGCGCTGAGGGTTCGATTGCGGCGGAGTTCTTCTCGCACTCGCTCTTCTTCTGTGACATCAACCAGAACAACGACCCGTCCGCGGGCTTCGCGGTCAATAGTCAGCGGAGAAACATAAACATCATACAAACGCGATTCGACGGGGAAGCCCTGACTTTGACGAGGCCCTCGCTTGGTTTTGACTTCTATGCGCTCACGGTGCGTGGCATTTTTTTCAGCTCTCTTATCTGGCCAATCCGAGTTGTCTCCCGACTGGGTCGAAAGCTGAAGCGTGTTGCGTATGTACATTGCAACTTCTGGAAGATGAGCCAGCGCCCCACGATAATCCTGTAACAGCAGCTCAGACGGGCGAAGATGATAACGTTTGAAGAAAGCCTGATTGACTGCCAGCAATTCGCCGTTTTCTGCCATAACCAGAATGTCATTCGACTGGCTGTCGAAAATGGAGCGTGCAAAATCCTGCGCGGCCTGCGCAGAACTCATTGCTTGCCGCAATTCCAGAATTCGACTGCGTATAATCATAAAAACCGACACTGCCACAAATAAACCGACAATAAATGCATACCATCTTGTCTGGCTGACTTCGGCGGCGGCGGCGCTCTGTTGGTTTGCGATCCTGGTTAAAAAAACCGCCTGATCGGCAATGATTTCTTGCGACAAGCGTGTGACGGCTTCGTCCAGCCGTTTTCGCGTTTTCAGAAAAGTCTCCGAATTAAAATTTGGTTCCGCAGGTGAAGTGGTAGATTCAGAGCCCGGCTTGGCGGGGCTTTCTTTTCCATACTTTGATCCTTCTTCATTGGTCAGGGCTAAATTCTGTATAGAGTTCAGAAACTCAGGCGCAGCGGATTCGACGTCGCGCCACGCAGCCTGTTCCGCGGGCCTTAGGGTTTGCAGATTTGAACGCGTTTCCCACAATGCTTTGGCATCAGCCAGCGCTTTGTCGAAACTCAATTTGGCCGTGTTGAGAGTAACGACGAATGGCGAAACAGTCACCGGCAGTTGGCGAGTGGCACGAACCATCTTGGCTTGGGCAATAACGTTGACCTCTTCTTCACGAATCCTGCCAGCCATGGTAAGACGGTTTTGATAGTCTGCGGATATTTCATTCGCCGTATTACTGATCGCTTGAAGCTCGTTCACGCTGCGCGAACCGATCAACCAGACCAGGGTCAACAAAATCACAAAACCGATGGTCAGCGCTGAATAAATCAGCACCAATTTGGGTTGGTCGGGGTTTGGTGTTCTGCGTTTCATCTTTACTCAGGTTAAAAGTTGCCGCCTGATTGCCGAGAAGATTCATGCCTGCGCTGTTTACAGTCATAAAGCCGCTGGTCAGCCAGTCGTATCAATTCATAAGCGTTGACTGCATCGGTTGGCAACGAAGCAATCCCCCAACTGATGCTGACACGAGCAGCGAACTTGTCTTCATTGCCGATAACCAAAAGTTGATCGGTAATTCGCGGCAAAGCATTTTCAATCACATCGCCGGAAGTTTCAGGACAAAGCGCGACAAACTCATCTCCACCGTAACGAAAAACCGGATCGCTTAGCCGAAAGGAAGACCGCAAAACCCCAGCCACACAACTGAGCGCCTTATCGCCTGCTTGATGGCCCAAAGTGTCATTGACCGATTTGAAACCATCAACATCAAACATCACCAACGTCAGGTCACGCCTGTGCCTCAGCGCGCGAGCTACTTCTTCATTCAGCCTCTGTTCAAAAGCGGCTCGATTCAGCAAGCCTGTAAGCGAATCATGCCAGGCCTGATCATTCAAATATCTGAATCGCCGCTCGTTGCTTTCTTTGACAACTCTGCAAATGCGTTGGTCCAGCGTTGCGTGTAAAACTGATTGCAAACCGATCAATTCGTCTTTGCTGAGAACGTCGGCCTGTTGTTTCAACGTATCGCTCACTGCTTGCCGCAGAGTGGCTGTCACAGCCTGTAATTCCTCAAACTCAGACTCACCGCCGCTCGCGACCAATTTTTCAAACCAATCGTCGGCGACCCGCTGCAATCTCGCACGCTCTTGTCGCAGAAGTTCAGAAAAAGACGCTGACATCATTGATGGATTTCCAGGACAGCCAACACGAATTGAGTTTTGCCGGACGCGGTCATTATAGTCTGGCCGCTGTAAGGTACGGCAACCGAAGTAACAATGTAACCCAATCGCCACTGGCGTTACGCTAAAAACGACGAGCGTTTTGCAAATAGTCTGTGGAGAAATAAAATCTCATGGAAGATAATCAAAGCCGATGATTACGACTCGACTTTATCCATTTAGCCCGCATCAGAAAAGCTGAAGGGCCTGCCGTAATTATTTCAAATATCAAAATTTAGAGCGTGGAGCCTGATGGGTTACCCACAATTGCATATGCCTTTTTTATCCATTGTCATTCCTGCATACAACGAAGAGAAAAGAATCGGACGAACCCTGGATGGAACTTTCGATTATCTGGATGCGCAGAGTTACGACAGCGAAGTGCTGGTGGTCAACGACGGTTCGCGCGACCGCACTGCTGAAAAGGTAAACGAGTTCATCAGCCGGGCTTCGGGGCGTTTGAGATTGGTAGAAAACCCTGGTAACCGCGGTAAAGGTTACGCAGTCAGGAACGGAATGTTGCAAGCCAGCGGCGAAATCGTCCTTTTTTACGATGCCGATCTGGCCACACCGACCAGCGAAATTGCCAAAGTCATCAAGCCGATTGTAGAAAACCAGTACGATGTGGTGTTTGGTTCACGTGCGCTGAATCACGAACTGATAGGCAACCGCCAATCGTTTTTGCGTGAGCTGCGGGGGCGCGGCGGTAATTTATTCTTACGCGCTACACTGGGACTGGACTTTAGAGATACGCAATGCGGCTTCAAAGCATTTCGACGCGAAGCCGTTAGATCAATTTTTAAGTTACAGAGAATTGACGGCTTCGGCTTCGACCCGGAAATCCTGTTCATCGGCCAGAAGCAGGGATGGAGATTGCTGGAAATGCCTGTTCGCTGGAATCACGTCGAAGGCTCGTCTGTCACACTGTTCGGCACAACCGTCAAGGTACTGATGGAGGTTTCAACCATCCGTTGGAACGACCTGGCAGGCAAATACAACCCGGAATCTGAAATATGAGCAGACTCAACGTCAACATTGATCACATCGCAACCATTCGCCAGGCTCGGCGGACGAATGAACCCAACCCTGTTTCGGCTGCGGTTATTTGTGAGCTTGCAGGCGCTGACGGCATTACCACTCACCTGCGCAGCGACCGTCGGCACATTCAGGATTACGATTTGATTGCGCTGAAACAAGCCGTCATCACTCATCTGAACGTGGAAATGGCCGCCACCGATGAAATGGTGGAAATAGCCGCACGAGTAAAACCTGATGTCGTAACGCTGGTTCCTGAAACTCCGCAGGAAATCACCACCGAAGGCGGGCTGGATGTCATCGCCCACAAAAAAACGATCAGGAAAGCGATCTCAAAACTAAACGAGAGCGGTATCTTCGTCAGCCTTTTCATTGACCCTGACATCAAGCAAATCAAAGCGGCAGGGAAGCTGGGGGCTTTTCAAGTCGAAATCTGCACGGCGCAATACGCTCATTTGAACGAGCACCCCGGAGACAAAACCGTGCGGCGGATTGACGAAATCGAAAAAGAAGCCGCACGCATCCGCACGGCCACAAAAGCTGCCATCCGCGAAGGTTTGAAGGTCGCCGCAGGTCATGGCCTGACTTACCGCAACGTGGCAGCAATTGCCCGTATTCCTGAAATCGAAGAGTTCAACATCGGCCACAACATTATTGCCCGCGCCGCACTTGTCGGACTTGACCGAGCAGTGCGTGAAATGATCGCGGCAATACATGAAGCACAAGGGAAGTGATGCGAAACAGAATTGTTATGACAATGGTGTGCGTTGTGGCGGCGCTTTTTCTGTTTAGCAGCCTGCCCGACAAGCCGCTTCAGGCTCAACAACAGAAACCGGCTGTAACGCCAACGCCAGCCAAACCTAAACCTCCAAAGCTGACTTCGCACGTCGTGCTGATTTCGATCAGCGGGTTGCGAGCCGACCACGCCAACGCCCCCAAACCATTCAAACTGCAAATCCCAAACATTCAATCGCTGCAAGCCAAAGGCTCACATGCTGTCGGCATCGAAAGCGTCTATCCATCGCAAACAATCCCTGCCCACGTCAGCATGGTTACGGGCATGTTGCCTGCGGATCACGGTGTCACGTCCGATTTCCCGTTTGACGAACAGACCGGTCTGCAATCAGCCACTGCTTTCAAATCAGCCAAAGCAATCAAATCCGACACAATCTGGGATGCGGCCAAACGCGCAGACCTGATAACGGCGGCGGTCGGTTTCCCGATGACGGATAAAGCAAGCATCGGTTTCAATTTCCCGGAAGCACTCGATAATTCTGACACCCAAAAATCGGAAACGGTAATCAGCCTGATTGAAAAACATAAACCCAATCTTCTGTTTGTGAACTTCACATCCTTTGCCCGGGCACAGCGCCGATTCGGATTGCTTTCCACTGAATCAAAAGCTGCACTGGAATTGATTGACGGATTGGTGGGCAATATTGTCATGGCAATTGAGCGAACCAAGCTGACAAGCGAAACAACTTTTCTGATCGTTTCCGACCATGGAGCCAGCAAGGTTGAACATGAATTCAGACCAAATGTGTTGCTGGCTAAAAAAGGATTTCTGACAACTGACAACCAGGGAAACATCAAATCCTGGCGAGCTGTAGTGCAATCATTCGACGGCTCTGCGGCTATCTTTCTGAAAAATCCAAAGGACGAATCAACCGCAAGCGAACTTGAAAAGCTATTCACTGCTGTTGAAGAAAAAGATTCCGACAATCCACTATGGCGTATTACGACTCGACGCGAAGCCGCGCGACTTGGCGCTGATCCTCGCCCGGCAATCTTTTTGGACGCCGCACCATCGTTTCAGATTTCGGCGCGCGCAAACGGTTCGACTATTTCCAAAACTGACGACCGATCGGCAAGCGGTTATCTGCCATCAAGAGCTGAGTTACGTGCAACTCTGATCATCAGCGGCAAAGCAATCAAAACAGGCCAGAAAATCGAGTACGGTCGCCTGATTGATATAGCGCCGACAATTTCTCGACTGCTTGGTTTGGAGATGAAGACCTCCCGCGGTAGAGTATTTTCAGAGGTAATAGCGCAGTGAAAAAAACCAAAATTAACGATATAGAACTCGCTTATCGCGACGAAGGACAAGGCAAGCCAATTGTTTTTCTTCATGCCTTTCCGCTGAACCAGACAATGTGGGACGAACAGATTGCAGAATTTTCTTCTGCTTATAGAGTCATTACCTTTGACTGGCGTGGGTTCGGTAGCAGCGGGTTAGGTTCTGAAAACTCCAGCATGGGCGTTTTTGCAGATGATCTATCTGCTTTGCTAAATCATCTGGAAATCAAAAACGCAACGATTTGCGGGCTTTCAATGGGCGGTTATGCGGCATTCGCTTTTTATCGGAAATACACCGACCAAGTAAATGCGTTGATTCTGTGTGACACGCGCGCCACTGCCGACACTGAGGAAAACAAACAAGCCAGATACGAAATGGCTGAATTGGCTCGTCAAAGTGAGGCTTCATCAATAGTTGAACTGATAACGCCGCGATTGCTTGGCGAAACCACACTGAAAGCCAGGCCGCAGATTATCGAGAGGGTGAAAAAAATGATCGAAACCGCCAATCCGCAAGGCATTGCCCAAGCATTGATTGGGAT
>JAGNMH010000334.1 GCA_017991275.1 Acidobacteriota bacterium | reverse complement strand
TCGACAGGAGTAGCGCAACCTGCCGAGGTTGCAGGGTTTTCGCAAATAGCTTCTTCACGAAAACGCAACTTCGGCAAGTTGCGCTACTGTTTCTTTTTAGCCGCCAAAAGCATCCAAGCCAGTGATATGTTTGCCCAGCACCAGCATGTGAACTTCGTTTGTGCCTTCGTAGGTGTACACGGATTCCAGATTGGCCATATGCCGCATGATCGAATAATCGCCGATGATGCCGTTGGCTCCCAGAATGCCGCGAGCGTTGCGGGCGATGTCCAAAGCCATGGCTACGTTGTTGTATTTGGCCATCGAAACGTGAACCGGCTCCATCGTGCCAGCGTCTTTCATCCGGCCAAGCTGCAAACACAGCAACTGAGCTTTGCTGATTTCAGTCAGCATCTTCGCCAGTTTTTCCTGAGTCAATTGAAAGCTGCCAATCGGGCGATTGAATTGGATTCGCTGTTTGGAGTATTCGGTCGCGGTTTGAAAACAATCAACCGCCGCGCCGATTGCTCCCCACGCAATGCCGTAACGTGCTTGAGTCAAACAACTCAACGGGCTTTTCAATCCACCGCTCAACGGCAAAATGTTTTCTTCCGGGATCAGGCAATCTTCAAAGACAAGCTCCGAAGTGACGGAAGCGCGCAAACTCATCTTGTGTTTGATTTCCGGCGCGGTGAAACCTTTGGTCCCCTTCTCCACCAGGAAGCCGCGAATCTTGTCGTTCTCGTCGGTCTTGGCCCAGACGATGGCGATGTCGGCGATGGTTCCGTTCGTGATCCAGGCTTTGCTGCCGTTCAGCAGCCAGCCGTCTTTGGTTTTCGTTGCGCGAGTTTTCATGCTGCCGGGATCGGAGCCGGAGTTCGGCTCAGTCAATCCAAAACAACCGATTGCTTCGCCTGCGGCCATTTTCGGCAACCATTTCATTCGCTGCTCTTCGCTGCCGAAAGCGTAAATCGGATACATGCACAACGCACCCTGCACGGACACAAAGCTGCGAATGCCGCTGTCGCCAGCTTCCAGTTCCTGAGTTATCAATCCGTAAGCGACGTTGTTGACTCCGGCGCAGCCATATTTTTCCGGCAGGTTTGCGCCCAAAACTCCCAGCGAAGCCATTTCAGGAATCAGGTCGAACGGAAAACGGCCTTCTTCAAAACAGTCAGCGATGATCGGTTTAATGCGTTCGTTGACAAAAGCTCTGACCGATTGGCGAATCAGTTTTTCTTCGTCGCTGAGCAGCAAGTCGAGCTTGAAAAAATCCACTTCAGAGGCGCTCATAATTTTCTCCTGTCTATGAATTTGTCAGGTAATTACTGAGCCTTTTCGCCGCGTTAGCGGCGTTTGAGTTTAGCCGTGGGTTTTCAACCCACGGTAGGATGCGAGATTTCCCTGCGTCGCGTCAGCGACAATTGAATTCAGCCGTCGCTGACGCGACAAGGAGTTCTTTCTGCACCACCCGGCGTTGAAACGCCGGGCTAAATTCAGCCGCCGCTAAGCGGCGAAGAAGAGCCACAGCAATTACTTTGTTAATGCTTGAATGATGGAAAACTGTAAATGACAAACTACTATTTGGCGGCAGAGTCGGCAATTGGCAGCGAGAAAATTTTCTTTTCAGGACAGTTCACCACTTTGTTTGACCGGTCGTTGACGACAATCGGATGCGCTCATACACTCGCGCCACAACATTCAACCGGAGGAATTTTCATGTCTGACCAACCGATCCTGACTCACGTCGAAAACAAAGTCGCCACGCTGACATTCAATCGCCCTGACAAGCTCAACGCCTTGAGCCGCGAATTGCTGACTCAATCCGCCGAATGCCTGAAACGCTGGAGCCGCGACCCGGAAGTTGGAGCAATCGTCGTCACCGGCTCTGGCCGCGCGTTTTGCGCCGGAGGCGATGTCAGCAACATGGCCAAAGACACCGCGTCGCCCCAAAATATCAAAACGCTGGAAGAACAAATTGACGGGTTGCGCGAAGCTCAGGAGTTGTCGTGGCTGCTGTACAACATGCCCAAACCAACCATCGCCGCCGTCAATGGCCACGCAATGGGCGCGGGGCTGGGAGTTTGTTTGTCGTGTGATTTACGCATCGCCTCGGAGTCGGCGAAGTTCGGAACGGCTTATGCCAAAGTCGGTTTCGGCGGAGATTTCGGCACAACTTGGTTGCTGGCTCAATCCGTCGGCGCGGCCAAAGCCAAAGAGTTGTTTTTCCTCAGCGAGATCATTGACGCGACTGAGGCTCATCGGCTGGGACTGGTCAATCGAGTCATCACCGCCGACCAGTTGATGGCACAAGTCGGCGAGATTGCCACGCGCATCGCTCACGGCCCGCTGGTCAGCTACCGGTACATGAAAGCCAACGTTAATCAGGCGATGAGCAGCGACTTTCGCACCTTGCTCGACCGCGAAGCCGAAACCCATCTGCGCTGCGGCCAGACCGAAGACCACAAAGAAGGCGTCAAAGCTTTTATGGAAAAACGCCAGCCGAACTTTAGCGGCAGATAAATCAGGATCATCCACGAAGGAACACGAAGCGGCACGAAGGTTTTGTCGCATCTTCGTGATCCTTCGTGTTACTTCGTGGAGGGAGTTTTATGAGTTTCACCGAAATCATCTACGCCAAAGAAAACCGCGTCGCCACAATCACGCTCAACCGTCCGGCGAAGCTCAATGCGTATTCCGAAGTGATGGTTCACGAAATCATCTCGGCGTTGCACGATGCGCGTGACGACGACGAAATTCGCGCCGTCATCATTACCGGAACCGGGCGAGGTTTCTGTTCCGGCGGAGACATTTCGCGCGACTTTCAATATCCCGCGCGCTATCGAGGCCACAAGATGGAAGCGATGCTGGAAATGCGCGAGAACATGCATCAACTGGTGACGCTGCTGGATCGGTTCGACAAACCCGTCATCGCCGCCATCAACGGAGCCGCCGTTGCCGGAGGTTTGACGCTGGCCTTGAGCTGCGATTTCCGCATCGCTGCCGAAAGCGCGCGCCTTGGTGACACCAGCCTGAAGTTTTCGCTGATCCCGGACGAAGGCGGCGCTTATCTGTTCCCGAAGTTCATGGGCCTGGAACGGGCGTTAAAGATGTCGCTGTTTTCTGAAGTCTATCCGGCTCAGCAGGCGAAAGAATTGGGCTTGGTGACAGAAGTTGTGCCGGATGCGGAGTTGATGACGACGGCTCGCGCTTGGGCTGAACGCTTGGCCGATGGGCCGCCTATCGCCATCCGCATCACCAAACGAATGATGCACAAACAACAGACCATGGATTTGTCGAACGCGCTGGAAGATGCCGCGCTGAGCGTGATGGTGACCAACTATTGCGAAGACGTGAAGGAAGGAACCGCCGCTTTCCACGAAAAGCGCAAACCGAATTTCAAAGGGCGCTGAATCAGTGCCGCGCGCGGTAGCAAGCGGGTGCTTGGCGGCGCTCGCTCCCTACCGGTCGCGGCACTGACTCAGCCTCAACCGTGCCAGGCTTTCAGTCGTTCCAAGCTGAGATTGAATTGCTTGATGCCTACCCACAGCAACACGGCGGCAATGACGTGAGCGGCGGTTGAAACAATCAGGATGGAATAACGAACGGCGCTGTCATCACGAAAAATATGTTGAGTGAAAGAGGCTACGGCCATTGGCCCGGCTCCCAACCCGATCATGTTGACGACGAACAGATAAATCGAAGAAGCCTGAGCGCGCATGGCATTCGGCATGATTTGCTGAATCGCCGCCGGAGCCACGCCAAACGGCGCAGCAGTAAAAAACGCAGTCGGGATTAACAACACCAACGCCCAATAAGGATTCGGCAACAGCGGGTAAATCATGCCGGTTGGCGCCCAGGCCAGCGACACGACAAAACCAACTTTCATCACGGCATCTTTCGCCCCGCGTTTGGCCATCCAGTCGGAGTACCAGCCTCCGGCGGCAATCCCCAACGCGCCAAAGACAGCGACAATCAGCCCATACCAAAATCCGATTTTCGCTTCTGACCAACCAAACGTGCGAACGAACATGCTGGGAACCCAGGCGCTGGTTCCGTAAGACGAAAACGACAACAGCGCGAATCCCACGTTGTGACAGGCAAAAGTTTTCCAATTCAATTTCAAATAAGCGACAACTTCGCTCAGCGGGACCTCGGCATTTTTCACCTGTCCATCGGCGGCTTGAACCTTCTTCATCCCGCGCCGCAGCGGTTCGCGTACCGTGTACATCAACAAAGCCAGCAACACTCCGGGCAATCCAACGACGAAAAACACGACCTGCCAACCGCGCACAGCTCCGACCAGCGGCAACTGCCAAGTCGGACGCGACATAAAAAACGCTATCGCCGAAGCTCCAAGAATGTTGGCCACACCGCTGCCGATGTAAATCCCCATTGAGTAAACGCTGATGGCAGTTGCGCGTCGTTGTGGCGGAAAGTAATCAGCAATGATCGAATAAGCAGCGGGCGACAGCGCGCCTTCGCCTACTCCTACGCCAACACGAGCCAGCATCATCTGCCAGAAATTTCTGGCCAAGCCGCACACCGCCGTAAAGAAGCTCCATGCAACAAAGCCGACGGCGATGATCGTCCGTCGGCTTTTGGAATCGGCCAGCCGCCCAAGCGGGATGCCGAAGAATGTGTAAAACAACGCGAAGGCTGGCCCCATCAACAAGCTCATTTGAAAATCCGTGATGGCCAGATCGCGTCGAATAGGTCGAACCAGCAGGTTCAGAATTTGCCGGTCTACGAAAGAGAAAACATAAACCAGCGTCAAAACTCCGACGACATACCAGGCATATCCCGCAGCGGGATATGCTTCTTCAACCTCTGTTTTTTCGGCCATCAGTTATCTCCGCTTTTTGGAGTGCTGCGCCTTTGGCGTAGCTTTGGTAGTCATATTCTCAATCAGGTTATTGCCGGGTCAGCAGATGTTCGCAATTCAAAGGACTTCCAAAGCTGTGCCAGAGCCACAGCACTCCAAGGGGGTTTACTTCAACGAAACGGTGAAAGGCACACCGGAAACTTTTGAGTTTGATTTGCCGACTTCGACTCGCCGTGGAGCCGTTCTGCCGTCAATTTCAAACGCGAATTTTATAGAGGTGACGTTCTTATCTACTTTGAAATCAAATCCGTCAATGTCTCCGTCGTTGGCCGACAAAAAATGTATGCGATGGTCGCCGTCCTTTTCGATTTTATCCTGCTCTTTGGTGACAACCACCGGAGCGCGTCCGCCGCTGACTCCAATCGCTCTGCCGCGCGGGCCGCGAACTACGTGAGGCGCTCTGCCTGAACGAACGACTCTGCTTTCAGACTCGACATCAATGCGCTTCAACGATTTCAGCTCGCCGCCTTCGGACAACACGGAGCCGTTGAACCGATGCGCTGTGCCGTTCGTCGTCCAACGCACATGCCATTGGTCGCCGTCGCGCCAAACGTAGTAGCTGATTTCATCGCCTTTGGAAAAATCCGGCTTGCCGTCAAAGGTCGCAGCCGATTGAGCCATCGCCGCAGTCGTCATCACAGCCATCAAAAAGCCAACCATCAAAATCATTCGTTTCAACATAAAAGCCTCCTTGAAGAAGAAATCTTCCACGAAGTCACACTAAGAAACACGAAGGGAAGAAAAAAACTTTAGACAGGATTTACAGGATTCAACAAGATGAAACGTTTGATTGAAATCCTGTTCAATCTTGTCAATCCTGTCTACTGCCTTCTTCTTTGCCTTCCTTCGTGTTCCCTTCGTGTGTCTTCGTGGAAGAACCGTTTGTTATTCAGGAGCGAGCGTTCGTACCTCGTTCTTGATTTCAGTCAGCCGTTTTTTCAGAACCTCAAGATATTCAATCGTGCTGCGTCCGACTTTGCGGTCGGCGCTGCCTGCCATACGCGACAACGAACCAAGCTGGTCAATCAGCATCGGCTGCGGATAAGTAATCTGTGCCGTCGCCAATTGCGAGCGCAAAGCTTGCAACGCTTTTACCTTCGCATCCTGACCAGCAGCTTTCTGAATCGCCGCGTCAATGCTCTGCAAGGTTCGCCGGGCTTCAGTGCTTAAGTCGCGCACGCCCAGCAACAGATCAAGTTGTTCTTTCAAATCGGCCACAGTCACGCCGTCTTTCGCCAATCGCGGGTCAAGCGTGACCTCCAACGGCACGGTTTGATTCCAGGAGTCTGCGGAAAGTCGAACTTTATATTTGCCCGGCAAAGCCAGCGGCCCAAATCCGTCATAACGAAAATCCCACGCAAAGCGGTTATGCCCAGCGCGTTTGGTCAAACTGGCAGCCGCTCCGCCAAACCTCGGCCCGCGCATTTCGTCTTCGTCGCCTTGCATCACGCCGCGTCCAGCCGGGGCCGCCTGACC
>JAGNMH010000333.1 GCA_017991275.1 Acidobacteriota bacterium | reverse complement strand
AAGTTGAATACGTTATTCCCAAGATTCACGACAGCTTGGTGATTTTGGCTTCGCAGCTTGATCCGGCGATTGATCGCCGCAATGAAACCATTTACCGCGACACGCTGTTTTCACGCGACGATCAGGTCTTTCACACCCTGGACGCAGGCATCAACGCAGGCCAGCACGAAGGCGGCGGCAAGTCGCTGGAAATTCGTCGCTTCGGGTACAACCTTGACCACGGCGGAGTAAACGGCGGGTTGAAAGTGTTGGTGGACAACTTCCAACAGAACCAGGGAACTCAAGGTCACGGGCAAGGTTATCTTGGTCAGTTGAAATCCTTGACGCCGGAATTGGTGCAGGACGTTGAAATTCTGAATGGTCCATTCAGCGCGCAATATGGAGACTTTTCCGGGTTGGGCGTTGTTCACATTCGATTGAAAGAGTCGCTGCCTGACCAACTGACTGCACGCTTTCAAGGCGGACAGTTCGGCACATTCCGCACGTTTTTGGCTTACAGTCCTGAACTGAAATCCGGCGAAGCCTTGATCGCTTATGAAGGCTCCCGCACTGACGGCCCATTCAAAAATCCGCTGAATTACAAACGCGACAACATCACCGGAAGTTACGTTCACAAATTGAGCGAGCACAGCAAGCTTGGTTTCAAGCTGAATCTTGGTCGCAACGATTTTGTGTCATCGGGACAGATTCCGCTGGATGAGGTTTTCGCTGGCCGACTGGATCGCTTTGGCTTCATTGATCCCGACAACGGAGGGCGAGTTCGCACAGGAGTTTTCAACGCTTATTTCCGCAATGAATCTGCGAAAGGTCGAGTGTTCAAGTTGGATGGTTTTATGGCGCGTTCGCTATTCGACCTTTACTCGAACTTCACGTTCTTTCTGAACGACGAAACGAACGGCGATGAAATCGTTCAACACGATTCGCGCTTGCAGCAAGGCGTCAATGCGCAGTTGCTGCAACCGTTTAAGTTGTTTGGTCAGCAAGCGTTGTTTGTCGCCGGAGCCAATTTTCACGACAACCAGATCAATGTCGGCCTGGATAATTCCGTTGGTCGTTCGCCGATCAGCGTTGCCAGCAAAGCCAACGCCCACGTGACAAACACTTCAGGTTACTTCCAACAGGGTTTTGATCTGGATCACGGCAAAACTCATTTTCATATTGAAGCAGGGTTGCGATTCGATCATTTCCGCTTCAGTGTTGATGACAAAGTCTCGCCGGGGTTTTCAGCAACTCAAGGTTCGTCGCGCTTCCAGCCGAAGTTCAACTTGTCTGTGACGCCGAACGAACGCGTGCCAATGACGGTTTATTTCAATTACGGTCGAGGCATTTCCAGCCAGGACGCGCGCGGCGTCACACAGCAACCGGACGGCCAGCGAATTTCAACGACAGACTTTTATCAAGTCGGCACTTCGCACAATTTCAAACGCTTCAGCCTGAGCACGGATTTGTTCCTGATTGATCGGTCGAACGAACAGGTTTACATCCCGGACGATGGTAGTTTTGAATTTCTGGGGCCGACGCGATCTTATGGATTTGAAGCGAAAGCTTCAGTCAAGTTGACTCAATTCATCTCGTTCAACGGCGGGTTGACGCGAGTAATGAACGCTTTTTATCGTGGCGAACAGCCCAGAATTTATGTGGACAGCGCGCCTCATTTCATCAGCAATGCGGCTTTGACGATGAGCGGTTGGCAGGGTTTCAGCGGCTCGCTAAGGTATCGCCACATCAGCAATTATCGGCTGGATGGCGAATATCCGGGCATTCGCGCGGCAGGTTTTGATGTGATTGATATGAGCGTCAACAAGCAAATCAATCGCCGGGTCGAATTCAATCTGTCGGTGGATAACCTGACCGACAAACGCTACTTCGAAACGCAGAATTATTTTGAATCGCGCATTGCTCCCACGGCACCGGTTGTCTCGCGCATTCACGCCACGCCCGGTTACCCGCTAACGGTGACAGCCGGAATTACACTCAAACTGGGCGGTAAGGGTTGAACCATTACAGACCGTTCGTGGCGTCGGCGGGAAGTGGCTTTCTTCCGCTCGCGTACTTTCGCGCCGTGTGGTAAACGTTTGCTCGTGACGACGACAGAAATTTCTTCAAAACTTCCTCTCAAACGAATCGGCGTGCTGGGCGATATTCATTGCGAAGACGTTCGCCTGGCTGCCGCCCTGGATTTTTTTCAAACCCAAAGCCTGGATATGGTTTGTTCTGTCGGCGACATAGTTGACGGGCCAGGCGACCCGAACCGCACGATTGAACTGTTGAAACAGTTTGAGGTCGTGACCGTGCGTGGCAATCACGAACGCTGGCTGGTCAGAAGCGAGATGCGCGGTTTGCCTGAAGCTCAAACACGGTTCGATTTCGATGCGCTGGCCTGGGTTTTTCTGAATCGGTTGCCGATTGAACTGGAGTTTGAAACCGTGGCCGGTCGCATGTTGCTGACTCACGGTTTGCGCGGCGACGATATGGGGGGAGTCTGGCCGTTCGATAATGAGCTGACGCTTCATTCGAACTACCCGCTGTGGATGATGGTCGCTTCCAAAAAATTCGCCTTTGTGGTCAATGGTCACACGCATCGTCGGCTGATCAGAACCTTTGGAGAGATGACTATCATAAACGGCGGAACGCTTTACCGCAGAGACGATCCATGTTTTTGCATCGCCGATTTTGAACAACTGGTAGTGAATTATTTCAATGTTGACGCCGAAGGCCGAATTGAAAGTGCGGAACGATTCCCGCTTCCTTCAAAATCCAACTTGTGATGAAAAGAATCAACCGTCTAACCTCGTTACTGCTTGTTGTGTGTTTGTCTGTTGCGCCTGCATTCGGTGCGGTACGGGGAGCAGTAGCGACCCGGTCAACTTCCGCCGCCACCCGCTTGCTACCGCGCGCGGTACTGACTCAGCAGCCTGTCGCCAAACCCCAGACAGTCGCCGAACTCCAGGCGCGCATTTCCGCTTTGCTGGATCAGCCTAAGTTCGCCGCTGCCCGCTGGGGAGTGTTGGTCAAAGCAGGGCAAGACAAGATTATTTTTGAACGCGACGCCGACAAAGCCTTTATGCCGGCATCGAACATGAAGCTTTACACGACCTCGGCGGCGCTGGATGCTTTCGGCTCCGGGTTCAAAATCAAGACCTCGGTTTATGCTACGAAACCGGCCAAAGCAGGTCGAATCGTCGGTGATTTGATCTTATATGGGCGAGGCGACCCAAACCTTTCGCCCCGCTTTGAAGGCGAAAACTCTGACAGATATGACGATCACGTGGCGGCAGACAAAATCGCGCCAATCGAACGACTGGCCGAACAGATCAGGGCCGCCGGAGTCAAAACCATCACAGGCGATTTGATTGGCGATGACAGTTACTTTGCCGACGACCTGATCGGGCCGGGCTGGGAGTGGGACGATTTGCAGTTTTATTACGGAGCCGAAGTCAGCGCGCTGACCGTCAACGACAACTGCGTCAGTTTCACCGTCAAACCCGGAGCCAAAGTCGGCGACAAACCAAAGATTACAGTTCAACCGGAAACCGAATACATCAAGATCGTCAACAACGCGACGACAGCTGCAAACGGGGCTTCGCGTGTTGGCGTGAATCGTCCGTTGAACAGCAACACCTTTGAGTTTTTCGGCTCGATTCCGCGCAACCGCGAAAAGTTCGAAATCAATGTCGCCATTCACAATCCCGCTATGTTTGCGGCTACATTGTTGAAAGAAGCGCTGGCCAGACGCGGAATTCGCGTGCTTGGCAAGACTGTTCATGCTGACGCTGTCGCGCGCGTGGCCAAACCTTTTTACGAGTCGAAGCTGATCGAAATTGCCAAAGTCGAATCTCAGCCAATGTCTGAGATATTGAAAGTCGTCAACAAGGAAAGTCAGAACCTGCACACGGAATTGTTATTGCGGCAACTTGGCGCGGCTTCTGTGAAAGAGCCGGGCGGCCAGCACGAACTTGATGAATACGGCAGGCCGAAAACAACTTTGGCGCGTGGCAACGAAGCTCGGCGGCAGTTTTTGCAAAAAGCCGGAGTTGATGTTGTGCCGCTCAGTTTGCGCGACGGTTCGGGCTTGGCCAGACAGGATTTGATTACTCCGCGAGCGACTGCGCGATTGCTGGAATTCATGCTGACGCATCCGCACTTCAATGTTTTCCGCGAATCGCTTGGCATTGCCGGAACCGATGGCACGCTGGAACGTCGAATGCGCGACACTGCCGCCGCCGGAAACTTTCGCGGCAAAACCGGCACGCTCAGTTACGTCAACGCGCTGTCTGGTTACGTCACTACCAAACGCGGCCAGGTCGTGGTCATCAGCTCGGTAGGAAATAACTTTGTCGGCCCCGGCAGAGAAGTGACCGCCGTCCTGGATCAAATCTGCGTCATGCTGGCCGAGTTCGAGGGCGAGTTGTAAATTCTGGTAAAACTCTTTTCCAAACCGCAAAACGCGTCGCTGCTGTCGGCGCGTTTTGCGTATACTCAGCTTCCACTCAAACCAAACGCGACCGATCCCATTTTCACAATCAAGCCGATGGAGATTTTATGAAACAGTTTTTCCTTTTTGCCTCGTTATGTCTGACGCTGTCTGTGACCGCGTTTGGGCAAGGCTATCAACCGCCAACCCGCCTTGCCATCAAATCCGAAGTGCTTGGTGAAGAGCGCATCATTCTGGTTCAGACGCCTGCCAGTTACGCCAACGGCAAACAGCGTTACCCGGTTTTGTACATGACCGACGGAGCCACGCATTTGGCTCACACGGTTGCGACAATTGAGTTTCTGGCGCGTGCCGGACGAATGCCGGAACTGATTATCGTCGCCATTGCCAACACTGACCGCACGCGTGATTTGACACCAACCAACGCGGCCATGACTCGTGAAGACGGTTCTCCGCTGAAGTTGCCGACTTCAGGCGGAGCCGACAAGTTTCTGAAGTTCATTGAAACAGAACTGATTCCCAGCATCGAAAGCGATTATCGAGTCGAACCGTATCGCGTCTTTGCTGGCCATTCGTTCGGCGGATTGTTCGCGCTGCATGCGTTGCTGACTCGCCCCGAAATTTTTAACGCTTACATCGCGGTCAGCCCGACTATGCACTGGGACAACCATCTGCTTTCGCGCAAAGCCGAAACCTTTTTCAAAGAGCGAAAAGAACTCCAACGCGCGTTGTACCTGACGCTGGGCAACGAAGGCGGCGAAGCCAAAGTCGGTTTTGAGCGCTTCAAGGCGATTGTGACCAAAAACACGCCGAAAGGATTTTCCTTTGGCTCTGCCTTGATGGAAGACGAAGACCACGGCTCCGTCGTCATGCCCAGTCATTACGCCGGTCTGCGAAAAGTCTTTGAAGGCTGGCAACCGACTGGCAACGTCAACGGTCTGGCGCAAATTGAAGCTCACTACAAAAAACTTTCAGCGCGGTTTGGCTACACCGTGCTGCCGCCCGAAACAATGATGAACCTGTTCGGTTATCAACTGGTTGGTTTGGGCAAGCAGGAAGAAGCTCTGGCCGTTTTCAAACTCAACGTCAAAAACTACCCGGAATCGGCGAACGTTTACGACAGCTTGGCCGAGTTTTACGAAAAGACCGGCAAGCTCGACTTGGCCAAACCGAACTACGCCAAAGCCGTCGAACTCGGCGCGCAAACCAACGATCCGAACCTGCCGGTTTACAAAACGAATTTTGAACGAGTGAACGAAGCCCTGAAGAAAAGCTCAGAAGCCAAAGGGAATAAATGACCTGCCAGGCAAATTTCATTTGCAGGCTTAGAAACCGATGGCGCAAATGCTCTGAGAATACTCAGGCATTTGCGCCATTTTTATTCTTGGCAAATTCACTTGTTGTCAGTGGCGTTTGTGGCACAATTCAAGCCGATGATTGACGCCGCTGACAAACAATTCACACTTCAATTCGACGCCGGAACTTTGCTGTTGGAAGGCGCGGATCGTTCGTTTGAGGCTCCACCGCCTTTTGAATGGGATGAGCGCGTGCGGCGTTGGCGAGCACAAGCCATCGCTTATCGCCAGATTGTCACCGAACTCATTCGCCGCAAAATTCCGCACGAAGACAACGCTCGTCAGTACATCGAATTTCAATTCAAAGCCGAACTGACCTCTGACCCTCGCCCGTATCAGGTGGAATCCATCGCCGCGTGGAAACAAGCCGGGCGACGCGGAACAGTCATTTTGCCTACCGGGGCAGGGAAGACTTTTGTCGCTCAGACGGCGATTGAAATGGTCGGGCGTTCGACGCTGGTCATTGTGCCTACGATTGATTTGATGAATCAGTGGTACGACTTACTGCTGTCTTCGTTCAGCGCCGAAATCGGCTTGATCGGCGGAGGTTACTT
>JAGNMH010000332.1 GCA_017991275.1 Acidobacteriota bacterium | reverse complement strand
ATGAAAACGAATTTTCGCCGGGCGCGCGAACTGGCGGAAAAATGTCAAAAGCTGGGCGACAACAGCCGGCTTGTCCAAACGATCCTTGAGCGATTGCCGACAGAAGATCAGATGAATGTCCCGCCTAAAGCGAGTACTCCAGCCGATGAGGCATTGCAGGCAGGCGAGGCAGCTTTCAGCAGCGGGGATTTCAAACGTGCGCTGGCCGAGTACGAGAAAGCGGAAAAACTGGACCCGAAACTTTATGAGGCCCCGCTGTTTGCAGGCGATGTGCATTTCAAGCTGAACGATATTGAAAAAGCCGGAGCCGCCTATTCACGCGCGATTACTATTGATCCCAACCGAGACACGGCTTATCGGTTTTGGGGCAACGCCTTGCTGCAATCCGGCAAGATGGAAGAGTCAAAACAGAAGCTGATTGAAGCCATTATTTGTGAACCATATTCCCGCGCTCCGTGGCAGTACTTGAGCAACTGGGCAGAGCGCAATAAGGCTCAGCTTGGACACCCACGAGTGGACGTTCCAACTTCTTCCGTGCAACGCAAAGACGACAAGAATATCAACATTACGGCCATGCTTTCCGACAAGAAGGATGGAACTGAAGCCTGGACGATGTACAGTCTGGTTAAAGCAGCCTGGATGGGCGAGACATTCGAAAAGGAATTCCCGAAAGAAAAAGAATACCGACACAGCCTGCGCGAAGAGAGCGAAGCATTGAAAGCTGCAATTGAAAGCCTTCAGGTTAAATTGAAAGAAGGCGGGCTAAAAGAATCGGCTCTGGATGTTTCAATCGCCAATTTGCTCAAACTGCATCGAGCCGGGTTAATCGAACCATTCATTTTGTTGGCTAAACCGGACGAAGGAATTGCGCACGATTACACCGAATACCGTAAAAACAACCGCGACAAATTGCGCCGCTATCTGGCTGAATTTGTCATCGCCAGCAAATAAAATCGTGGCAAAGATATTTCAATTGCTTCCCGACAACTCAGGCGGCAATGGATTATGCTGTTTGGTTCCCGGTTGGCTGGCAGTTTCAATCGAACGATTTACCGTCCAGCACACGAACCCATCCGTTTCCGCCAAAACCTCTACATCCGGCTGATCATGCTCAATCGAAGAGCGGAAAACGGCTTTGTCCATAATCACTGCTGTTTTTGGATCGAGTTTCAGTATTGAAAGGGCATCTTTGCTTTCTGTCAAAAGTTCGCAACGACGGTTGGCGTACCAAATCAATTGAAACAAGTGTGCGTCACGGGGAGAGCGCTCCGTGTAAAGCAGGATTCGCTGGTCAGGCAATGTGGCGGCTTCGGCGATAGGCGCCAGTTTCCGCAACTCTTCAGGACGTTCGTGGTATTTGGGAATGCTGGCCATCACAACCATGGTGATCGCCAGCAAGCCATAAAGGATTTTCAACTGCATTGATGGGAAAACGTTTTTTTGCCGCTGTTCAATCCAGTGACAGATTGGGAATGCCGAAAGAATGGCGAACGCAGGAAAAACGGGCAGAATGTATCGCAGCCATTTGTAATGTATCAGGCTGAAAGGAAAGATTACGCACAACACCCAGATCAACAATAGTGCGGCGGATGAATCGCGCTCCGCCAGTAATCGCTTCGTTTGTAACCACACTCCGATCAGCATTAACGGCAACCAGGGCCAATAACTTTCCACCAGCATCAACGGATACTGGAACAACCCAGAGCGAAATTGAACCGAATCTTTCCCATAGGCCAGCGGCAAATTTTCAACTGTCCAGGAAAAGTGCCTGACCAAAAACTCGCCGCCGTGAATCAGGTATTGAGAAACAAACCAAACCATTGGTAGTCCAACGGCAATCACCAGTCCGGCAACGAAGGATTTCGACACCAGACGACGACTTTGCCCAGTGACAATCAGATGAAGGCCGATAATTCCGACCGGAATAAAACCCAAAAAAGAGCGCGTCAAAATAGCGAAGCTGGCCGCCAGCCCAAATAACAGAAAGTACCTGCTCTGTTTCATACCTTTCAGATAGGCAAAGATGGTAAGCAGGAAAAAAAACGTGAATGGCACATCGGTCATTGCCCGCATCGAAAATCGAACGAAAACCTGCGTGCAAAGCAAAATAAGCATCGCCCAAACAGGCAGCCTGTATGACGGGCTAAGTTCACAAGCCAGGAAATAGACAAGCAAAATGCTTCCGAACCCCAACAGCGCAGCCGGGAACTTGGCTGCGAAATCAGTCACGCCCCAAACAGCCATTGAGATTGCTTCCAGCCAAACGAACATCGGCGGTTTGTCGAAATCCAATTGGCCATTCAGGTAAACGCTCCACCATTGGCCGGTGGCCAGCATCTGTTTTCCTTCGTGGGCATAAACAGCGTCGTCGTAACCGCCAAGATCGCCAATATGCAGCTTTGAAAACAACACCAATAACGCCATCGCGGCAATCAGGCAGAAATGGAAGCGACGATGCTGAATCAATCTGGAAAACTGAAGCCCTGTTAACAAAAGCCTAAAAGGCGAAAATTGCCTGTCACCAACCTGACGAAGGTGATGTAAGGGGGACATTGGGTAACCTCCGAAAAAAATGGCAGAGCGAAATTTTCGTAAACCAATTGCCTCGAGCCTTCGTCTGAATGGACGAACACACAAGGAGGCGGGAAAAGACGCTCGTTTACTTGAGTTCATTTTGAGCCAGTACGCATAGCTTTCCAGGGCATGGGCGTGCTGGCTCTTGTCATTTATAAGCGGATCAGGTGCGCAAAGCTCCCCGATTTCCAGGTAAAATAAATTACCGCTTGTTCTTTAGTTTTTGTCTTGGTTTCGGTTGCGCCAAACAATCAATTGAAGGTCTCTCGGCAACCTAACAGTGCAGGAAAACAGCAATCTCCCTCTCATACTTCGGGCGAAGTCTGTCACGGAAGTTTTATTTTGTAAATGAATCGCCGGTTTCTATAAAAAATCATGCGCCACGTTTGCGCGTGAAAAGCATTCTGGAGAAGGAATCAAATGATCGCAAAAACATTGGCCACATTACTCCTCATTTATTCAGCATCGGCAATTTCAATTCAAGCGGCAGAGCCATTGCCAATTGTTGAGTTAATCGAAACGCCGCTCGTCAATCTCCCCGGCGGCCTGGACAACACCGGGCGCATACACAGCATAGACTGCAACAGCCCAGTTGAATGGGACAGCGCGGGCAATATGTTTATCTTCACGTCGTCGCAACAACCTTTCCGCAGCGCCGGAGCCAACCTGTTTGATCTTTCATTTCCGGCCTTGCCCGTTTACATCGCCCCGCGCGCGGGCGTCAGTGGAGGGCAATGGATTGAATCAACATATCGCGCCGATGACGGCAAACTTTACGGTTGGTATCACAACGAACCGTCTGGATTATGTGGCAACGGTTCGCGACTGACGGCTCCGCGCATTGGAGCTTTGGTTTCAAATGACGACGGACTGACCTGGCAAAACCTGGGCATAGTTCTGGATGCGCCAGCCGGTTCGACTAACTGTTCAACGTCAAACTATTACTTTGCCGGTGGCAACGGAGATTTCACGGTAATCCAGGATCAAAATCATGAGTACCTTTATTTTTTCATCAGCACTTATCACCGGCAGTTTTCAGAGCAGGGTGTGGCCGTCGCGCGAATGCCAATTGAAAACCTTAACAACCCTGTCGGCAAAGTTTGGAAATGGTTAGACGGGGGATGGGCTTCACCCGGATTGGGTGGCCGTGTCAGCACAACGTTTCCGGCTTTGATTGACTGGCATCGGACGAATGCCAATGCCTATTGGGGGCCGTCGGTTCATTACAACACTCATTTGGAAACTTACGTCATGCTGCTGAATCACGCGGTTGACAGCAACTGGAGACAGGAAGGTGTTTACGTCAGTTATAACAAAAGCCTCGAAGACCCGTACGGTTGGAGCGCGCCCGAAAGATTGCCGATATTTAGCAACTTCGGATGGTATCCACAGGTCATCGGAACGGGCGGCGGCGAAACAGACAAAGTTGCCAGCCAAGTCGCACGCTTGTTTATCTCAGGTCGTTCGTATTGGGAACTTGTTTTTTATCGCACCGATAACGAAGAGCCGCAACCACCGTTGGTTCCGTCGCGAACACTGCCCAGAGGCAGACTTGGCCCGGTGATCAGGTGATTACTGCTTGATGGGGAGAATTTGCTTGACCATCAATTTGTCCACGCGGTTGCGATCCATATCCAGAACTTCAAACTTCAACCCGTTCCATTCAAACTGATCCGCCGGGCGCGGGATTTTGCCCAAATGAGTCATGACAAACCCGCCCACGGTTTGAAACCAGTCGTCTTCTTCGCCGGGCAGATGTTTAACGTCGAAATGCTTTTTGAATTCGGCGATTGCCAGCGAACCGTCAATCAGAAACGAACCGTCCTCGCGTTGTTTGATCTGCGGCTCTAATGTCTCGCCGGCGTTTGGTAGATCGCCGACGATGGCTTCCAGAATATCGTTGAGCGTGACCAGGCCTTCGACGCCTCCGTATTCATCCACCACAAAAGCGATTTGTGAACGGGTTTGTCTGAATGCTTCCAGAGCCTTGAATGCCGCAGTGCCTTCCGGCAGAAACAGCGGCCTATCCAGCAAGGGTTTCAAATCAAACGGATGATGGCTGTAACTTTGCACCCATAAATTTTTGACCTGAACCACTCCCAAAATGTTGTCGGGCGACTCTTGAGCAACTGGGAAGCGCGAATGCGGGCTGTTGCTGATTGTCGCGGCAATGTCTTCCGGCGAATCTTCGATGTTTAACCAGACCATATTTGTGCGTGGAACCATCAGTTCACTGACTCTGCGATCAGCCAGATGAAAGATACGCTCGACCATATCGCGCTCGGTTTCGACAAAAACTCCGGCGTGAATTCCTTGTTCAATCAGGATGGTTATTTCGTCTTCGGTCACCGGCGGGTCTGATGATTCTTTCAACCCAACCAGTCGCAGCATTCCATCCGTTGACAGATCCAGCAGGTTGACCAGCGGCGACACCAGACGTGACAACTTGCCCATCGGCGCAGCCACCAGCAACGCTATGTTTTCTGGGCTGTGCAATGCCAGCCGTTTCGGAATCAGTTCGCCAATGACCAGCGAAAAGTAAGTGATGATGGCGACGACGAAAAAGAAGGCTATGCCTTCGCTGTAAGCGCCGATGTAAGGCAGACTGCTCAAACTGGGAGCCAGCCGTTCAGCAATGCGCGCACCGCCGAAAGCTCCGGCCAGAATTCCGATCAGCGTAATGCCGACTTGCACGGTTGACAGGAACGGCCCCGGAGCATCGGCCAATGCCAGAGCAGCCACGGCTTTTTTGTCGCCTTGATCGGCTCGCTGTTTCAGGCGGGCTTTACGCGCGGAGACAATGGCCATTTCCGACATGGCGAAAACGCCGTTGGCCAACAACAAAATGAAGATGGCGATGATTTCAAAAGTGATTTGAGACATGGTGTTCGATTCTTCAGGCAAAGTCAGTTATTGACAAAAATCGAGCGAGCGGGAAAAGTAGCACGGTAGTCCGTCAAAACCAAAAATCACATCAACCAAACAGTTCAAATCAATTCATCAGAGGTGACATCAGATCATGCCAAAATATGTTTTAGCTCTGGATCAAGGCACGACTTCTTCGCGCGCAATCCTGTTCGATCGCGCCGGAAAAATTATCAGCGTGGCTCAACAGGAATTTCCGCAAATCTTCCCACAAGCCGGATGGGTTGAACACAACCCCGAAGATATATGGAATTCACAGCTTTATTGCGCTCGTGAGGCTCTGTCGAAAGCGAAAGTTAAGCCGACAGACGTTGCTGCCATCGGCATCACCAATCAACGCGAAACCACAGTAGTTTGGGATCGTCAGGCAAACGCCGCGATTCACAATGCCATCGTCTGGCAATGCCGACGCACCGCCGCAATCTGCGACAGGTTGAAAAAGGAAAAGTTCGATCGGGTCATTCGCAAAAGCACAGGGCTGGTGACGGACGCTTACTTTTCAGGAACGAAAGTCGCCTGGTTGCTGGACAACGTCAAAGGCGCACGCAAAAAAGCCACGGCTGGTGAACTGGCGTTCGGCACAGTGGATTCCTGGCTGATACACAGATTAAGTGGCGGCAAAGCTCATGTCACCGACGTGTCGAATGCTTCGCGGACGTTGCTTTACAACATCCGCAAACAGAAATGGGATGACGAAATTCTGAAGAAGCTGAACATTCCTGCCAGCCTGCTGCCCGAAGTTAAATCGTCCTCGGAAGTTTACGCCGAAACTGATGCTGACCTGCTCGGCGCTCCGATTCCGATTGCAGGGATTGCGGGCGACCAGCAAGCCGCTTTGTTTGGCCAAGC
>JAGNMH010000331.1 GCA_017991275.1 Acidobacteriota bacterium | reverse complement strand
CGTCACAACATTGCGCAATTGCTGGAAGCCAAAACTCATCACCCAAAACTGAAACTTTGTTTCGCCTCAAAAGCCAACAACCTGCTGGGCGTGTTGCGTGTGGTGCGCGAAGCCGGAATTGATGTCGAAGTAAATTCCGGCGGCGAATTGTTCAAAGCCTTGCGCGCGGGGTTTCGCCCTGACCAGATTGAAATGAACGGCATTTCAAAAACCGAACAGGAAATTGCCGAAGCCATCGAAGCAGGCATTTACACCATCAATCTGGATTCGCCCTTTGAATTGGAACTGGTTGAACAGGTCGCCGCCAAGCTGAACAAGCGCGCCAACGTCACAGTTCGATTGGTTGCCGGAGTCGGCACTCGTTCGCACGCCGGATTGCAGACTGCGCTTTACACCTCGAAGTTCGGCGTGTCGCCAGTGCAAGCGCGCGAAATGATGCTGCGTGCAATTTCAAACCCGGAATTCATCAACCTTGCCGGTTTGCACATTCACGTCGGTTCGCAAACGCCAGACCCTGAACCTTATGCCGAAGCCTTTGCCGCAATGTGGGAACATATGTTGTGGCTTCACGGTGAAACCGGCCATCGCCTGCAACACATCAACATTGGCGGAGGCATTCCGGTCAATTACCTGCGCGATGGCGCTCAGGCTGAAGAAATCAGCGACAACGAACGCGCAATGCTGGGCGCAAACCTGACCGCTGCCGAAATGATGGGCAACGCGATTGATGTCGTTCGAGCTTCGGCGCGCGAAGCCGGAGCCGAGCATCTGCTGGATGAACTGGAAATCGTCATGGAACCGGGTCGCGCAGTAATCGCCGACGCCGTGACAATCCTGACCAAAGTCCGCAACATCAAAACTCGCCCCGAAACCGGCGAAGCCTGGGCGCTGACAGATGCCGGTTACAACCTGATGCTTTCGATGGTGATGTATCACTGGTATTACCACGCGGTGAACGCTTCGCGGGCGGGCGACGCCCACAGCGAGCGTTATCGAATGGCAGGGCCATTGTGTGACGGCGGAGATGTTTACTTTGATTTGCACGGCGACGGCCATTTGCCCGATTGCCGCTTGCTGCCAGCAGGCGTCGAAGTCGGCGAAGTAATTGCGATGTTGAACACCGGCGCTTACACCACTTCGCAAATGACTTCGTACAACGGCAGAGTTTTTCCGGCTGCCGTGCTGGTGGACGAAGGCGGCAAAGTAGAAGTCATTCGCCGCCGCGACACTTACGAAGATTTGGTAATCAACGAGCTGTAAAACCATGTTCGTAGTCCCGCCTTCAGGCGGAACGGGCGCGTTTGCCGAGACCTTCCGCCTGAAGGCGGGACTACGAACTTTTCAAAGGAAGAAGCTATGAAACGAATTCTTGGAGGTTTGATCGTCATGATTTTGACCGCTGTGATAGCAACCGCTCAATCAGGGAAGGCCGAGCAGGAAGTTTTGAAACTGGAGCAGGAATGGCAGGATGCGCTGCTCAAAAGTGATGTTGCCGCCCTGGAAAAGATTTACTCTGACGGCCTTGTCTACGTTCACTCCAGCGCCTTCACCGAGGGCAAGGCGACTTATATTGCAAAGATAAAATCGGGCGCTTCAAAGTACCAATCACTCAAACGCGATGAAATCAAAGTCAGCGTTTTCGGTGACACGGCAATCGTGAATTGTCACTGGATGGTCAGTTCGGTTGGCGACGGAAAAACTCACAACACCAATGCCCGCTACATACACGTTTACGTCAAACAAAAAGGCAAATGGCAGATGGTCGCCCATCAGTCCACACCGATTACTTCGTAGGGCCGATATGCTTCAATAATTCACCGGCCAGATAAAGCGAGCCGCACACCACGATCAGGCCATCGGTTGACGTGACGCGCGCAGCGGCGTCCAGAGCTTTTGGCAACGAATCGGCAAGACTTTCGGTGCAAACCACGTCTTGCCGATTTTTTTTTTGTCGAAGCTCTTTTGTTTGCTCGGCCATTGATTCAGGTAAGACAGCACGCGAATTGTCGGCTTTGGTCAGGATCAAATGTCGCGCTATCGGAAAAAGCAGCTCGGCCATTTCCAAGACAGCCTTGTCACCCAAGGCTCCGAAAATCAGCGTGACCGGAACACCAGCATAGTTTTCAGCCAAAAAATTTCTCAGCGTTTCGGCTCCGGCAGGATTGTGCGCCCCATCCACAAGAATCGGCGCTGGTAAGTTCGCCGATTCGATTAACTGCAACCTGCCGAGCCAGTTGGCGCTGTTCAATCCCGCTGCGATTGCCCGCTTTTCAATTTTCCAGCCGAGTTGCCGCAACTGTTCAACAATCAAAAGCGCAGTCAATGCGTTCTCGGCTTGATGACGTCCACGAAGATTCAACTGCACATCGTAATCGTCATATAACAATCGGCATCGGCCAGAACCGCTGGGTTCGACAGTGAAAGATTCATCGGCAACCGAAACCAGCGGAGAGTTCAACTCTTCGGCACGAGCAGAGATTGCCTGCATCGCTTCGTCAGGCTGCAGAGCGACGACGATTGGAACATTCGATTTGATGATTCCGGCTTTCTCGCCCGCAATTTCAGCCAGAGTGTTTCCCAAATACTGCTGATGATCGAAGCCAATCGGAGTGATTGCCGTCACCAACGGCTGGCAGATATTAGTCGCATCCAGCCTGCCGCCCATTCCGACTTCCAACACGGCCAAATCAACTTTGCTTTCGGCGAAATGCAGATAAGCGATCATCGTCACCTGCTCGAAAAAAGTCGGCACCGCCGCAAGCCTGCCTTCGGCAACCAGCAATTCGCCAGTCCGCCTCACGATGGTCGCCAATCTCGCAAAGTCGTCTTCGGAAATTTCCCTGCCATCAACCCGGTAACGTTCCGTTATCGAAATCAGGTTGGGCGAAGTGTACAAACCAACGCGATAACCGGCAGAGCGCAAAATCGCTTCGCTCATTGCGGCGGTGGAACCTTTGCCGTTGGTTCCGGCGACATGAATGGCGGGAAATTTTTGCTGAGGATTGTCGAACACAGCAGCCAAAGCTGTGACCGTTTCCAACCCCAGCTTCATTGCCAACACTTCATTGCCAAGTGAGTAAATGTAGTTGACTGATTCGGTGAAGTTCATGAAAAGCTGGGTGAAGCGTGCGCTTCAGCGCCCTTACTCCGTGCAAGCTTCTTACCAATTGGGCGGAGCGCCGACAGGATGCTGTTCAACATCCAGAATTGATCCATTAACCAGTTCGCTTTCATCGCTGGCAAAATACAAGGCAGCCATCGCCACATCGCGCGGAACCAGCAACCTTCCCCAGGGGCGAGTCTTGACCGCCTCTTCCAGCCAATTTTCTCCTTTGCCTTCTTCTTCAACTTTGACGCGGTGTTCGTTTGGAGTATTTGTCCAGCCGACATTCAGTTGGTTGACGCGAATTCGGTATTGGTTCAAATAACTGGCGGTGTTTTTAGTGAAAACCATCATCGCGCCTTTACTTGCCGAATAAGCCATCAGCTTTGGTTCGCCGATGTAAGCGTTGACCGAACCGATATTGATGATCGAACCGGAGCGGCGCTGTTTCATGTACTTCACCGCCTGCTGAGCGCAAACGAAAGCGCTGCGAACATTGGTGGCAAAAAGCTGATCCCACAGTTCGACGGTTGTGTCTTCGATCGTGCCGCGAGTGCTTAAACCAACGTTGTTGACCAACACATCTATCTGGCCGAAATGTTCTGCCGCTCTGTCAATCAACGCGCGGCAATCGGCTTCGATGGAAACGTCGGCGCGGTGAAAAATGGCCGAACTGCCGTGCTTTACGATGTCTGCGGCCACGGCTTCGCCTTTCCCCCTGTCACGTCCGGAGACGACGACTTTTGCTCCTTCTTCGGCAAACAGCCGAGCGATACCTTCGCCCATGCCAGCCCCTGATCCGGTGATAACTGCAACTTTGTCTTTCATTCGATTCATAGTGGTTTTAATCCTCATAACCTTTCAATTTACCGCGAGCTTTCTTGCGCTCGCCTGTCTTTTTCTTTTCCTGGATGCGTTGTTGTTTGGCGGCGGCGCTGGGTTTGGTTGCGCGCCGCGGCTTTTGAACTTTTTGCCTGGCTTCCAGCTTTTCAGCCATTCGTTCAAACGCTGCTTCGCGGTTGGCAGATTGAGATCGCCGCTCGGTCGCCGTTACCACCAACCCGGACGGGCGATGAGTCAATCGCACGCCGGTTTCGACTTTGTTCCGATGCTGGCCGCCAGGGCCTCCGGCGACGAAAAACTCTACGTCGCAATCGCGTTCCAGCGATTCGCGGTCGGTTGAAAATCTCAACACCAATAGCGGGACATTTGGTTCATCTGTTGCAGCCATAAACGCATTTTACTTGCCCAAATGCTTTTGAGAAAATCCGCGCCGTTGAAATCCCCAAAAAGCGGTAGTTACTCCATCAGTCAATCAACCAATTTTCATAGGAGGAGTTATGAAACTCAGATTTATTTTTTCGCTGGCCTGTATGCTTTGTCTGGCCCTGGCGGCGAGCGCAATTGCCTTCGACAAAAAAGACGCGGTTAAACAGGCTGACAAAGCCTCGACCGTTTTCAAAGAAATCATGGACGCACCGGACAAAGCCGTGCCAAACAACGTGTTGGACAAGGCCGTCTGCATCGCAGTTTTCCCCGGCGTTATCAAAGCCGGAGTGTTGGGATTGGGCGGACGCGGCGGGCGCGGCGTAGCCAGTTGCCGAACAAAAACCGGTTGGAGCAGCCCGGCTTTTTTTGACCTGAAAGGCGGCAGCCTGGGACCGCAAATCGGTGTTCAGTCAACGGACTTCGTCTTTCTGTTTATGAATGACAAAGGCATGAACAGTCTGCTGCAAAGCAAATTTGAAGTCGGTGGCGACGCTTCTGTGGCGGCTGGCCCGGTTGGTCGTCAGGCTGGCGCTTCGACTGACCTGAGACTAAACGCCGAAATTCTTTCGTATTCGCGCAGCAAAGGGCTGTTCGCCGGTCTGGAACTGAAGGGCGCAGTCATCACGCTGGACGAAAGCGATATGGAGGCGACTTACGGCAAAGGTGTCGCGGCTGAAGCAGTGCTGAAGGGCAGCAAAACTTCGGCAGATGTGGCAGTTTATCCAACCACACTTGGTCGTTATTCAAAGAGCAGAAAGTAATACTCAGTCTGTGCATGATTTGGAGTGCCGCGGCTAGACGCAGCTTTTGCTTTCGTTTCAAGTCATCACCAATCAACAAGGAATTTCCCAATAACGAAAGAAAAGCTGCGACGGGTCGCAGCACTCCAAATAAAACTTCCCCCAATGACTGAACCTACCCATTATTCAAAACTGAACATTGTTGCAGCATACGGCCTTGCCGTGGTTTTAACTCTGCTGTGTGTAATTTGGACTCTGAAGTTATGGCGAGCTGATTTGCGCGTTCCGCTGACTTATTACGGCGAGGCGAAATACAACGCGCTGCTGGTCAAAGGAATTCTGGATCACGGCTGGCATGTTGATAACCCTTCGATGGCTGCGCCTGATGAGTTGAATTTGCGCGACGTGCCGATGATGGACAACAACCTGCTTTTCGCGCTGATTAAACTGATCGGATTGTTCAGTAAAGATTACGGCGTGGTGCTGAATCTGTTTTACCTGCTGACGTTTCCGCTGGTGACTTTGTCGGCAATGTTCGCGCTCAGGCAATTTGGCATTTCCCGGCTTTCGGCGATCTTCGCCAGCGTTCTTTATTCAGTGTTGCCTTACCACTTTGTCAGAGGCCAACATCACCTGTTTCTGTCTGCTTACTTTCTGGTTCCGTTGGCGGTGATGGTTGCGCTGTGGATTGCGACAGGGAAACTGACCTTGAATGACACAGCGTCCGGCGGGTTCCGAATGAACTGGCGAGAGCCGAAGTTAATTGCCTCAATTGCCACCTGCCTGCTGATCTCTGCTGGCGGAACTTACTACGCTTTTTTCACCTGCTTCTTTATGGTGGTGGCCGGATGTGTTGCGGCAATCAGCCGTCGCAACTGGCGTTGTCTGGTTTTGCCTGCGGCAATGATAGCCATCATCTTCGGCGGGTTGATGGCCAATCTGTTGCCAAGCATTCTGTATCTGCGCCAGCACGGCGATACCCCAATTGTTCGCAGAGCTTCAATTGACGCGGAGCTTTATTCGTTCCGGCTGTCGCAATTGCTGTTGCCTGTCAGCGGACACCGAATCGCGTTGATGGCAAAGCTCAAAGCCGCCTTCAACCAGCGACAGTTCATCAACGAAAACGACGATGCGACGTTGGGGTTGATCGGAGTCGCCGGGTTTGTCTTTTTGTTCGGCTGGCTGTTGATTCGCAAACCGGAGCTTGGCCGGTTGGAAACCGACGGTTCAGGCGGATTGCTCA
>JAGNMH010000330.1 GCA_017991275.1 Acidobacteriota bacterium | reverse complement strand
GTTGAACGAGTGGTACGCCAAAGAACAAAACCAATCGCGTGGCCGTCACGGACTGAATCAGGCGATTGAAATTGCTCAGGAATTTGGCAGCTATCTGGGCGATGAGATTGCGGTCGCGGCAACCAGCAAAGCCAACGGCAGCGAACCCGACGAGCCGATTATTTTGGCCGAAGTCAAAGATGGCGACTCATTCCGCAGCTTCCCGCAAAACAAAACCGCTCAGTTGGCTCAATTGAAAGACGCGAAAGACGGTTTGCAGATCATTGATGAACCGATGGCTGTTAACGGAAACGGCAAAGGTCTTTACGTTTGGATCACTCAGGGGTTGGTTGTCGCTTCGCCGCGTATCGAATCGCTGAAGAAGATCGAACTCCAGATGCGGGCAGGAGTCAAACCTTTTGCGGCCAACCCGTTCCACAAACACATTGCCAGTCTGTATCAAGACGGAGCCGGTTTGGTGATTGCCGCCGACCTGGAAAAATTCATCGGCGGCGCAGCATCCCGCGCCTCGAAGCATGAACGTCTTGTCGAAAACAAATCCGATGTTGAAGGCGGTCGCCGCGAAGCCGATGTGATGAATCAACTGGGCTTGATGGATCTGCGTTACTTCGTTGTCGAGTTGAAACAGAAAGACGGCAAGCCGTTCAATCGCGCGGTGGTCAGTTACAAAGAAAATCAGCACGGCATTACTTCGTGGCTGGCTGCTCCGAATCCGATGGGCGCGTTGGAATTCATCTCGCCCGATGCCAACGTGGTTGGCGCGTTTGTTGTGCAGGAACCGACAGCAGTTGTTGACGATCTGTTGAACACACTGAAAACCGCCGACCCCGATGGTTGGCAGAAAGTGATGGATTTCCAGAACAATCAGGGGATCAGCATTCGCAACGACATTGCGGCCCCGCTGGGCAGTGAATATGCCTTTGCGGTTGATGGGCCTGTGGTTCCAGTTCCTTCTTTCAAAGCCGTTGTCCAGGTTGACGACCAGGATCACTTGCAGGCGACGCTGGAACATACTGTTCAATTGCTCAACGTTGAACTGGCCAATCACGGCAAACAGCCGCTGGTTTGGAATAACGTTGAAATTGGCGGACGTACTTTCTACGAGTTGAAATCCGCTGATCTTCCGATTGCTTCGCTGAATTACGCCTATGCTTACGGTTATATGATCGCAGCGCCCAGCCGCGCGCTGGTTGAAAACGCGATCAAATACAAAGAATCTGGCCACACTCTGCTGGCGTCGGCTAAATTCCAGGCTTCGTTGCCTGCTGATAAACAAGCCAACTTTTCGGCTATGGTTTATCAAAACGTCAGCTCGCTGATTGATCCTGCTGCCAAATTGATTCGTCAGGCAGGCCCGAAAGAAGCCAGCAAAGCTGTCAAGAGATTCCTGGGCAACAAAGCCGGTTTGGCTTACGTTTACGCGCTGGGTGATCGAATGATTCTTTCGGTCAACACCGAAGATGGCCCGATTGGTTTGACGCCTTCCGATCTGCTTGGCTTGCCTGGTTCGTCTGGGTTGGGAAGCATCTTCGGGAACGTCTTCCCGTCTGACAAATCGTCTGAACGGCATTCCGTGGAAGGGAAGCTGGATAAACACCTGCAAGAAATCACACGGTAATTACTGGAAGGGAAAGCTCAGAACCTAAACACGATAAGTTGCCAGTTTGTCGAAGTCTTGGATGTTTCGCTAATCGCGTTACAGCAAGACCGAGGATAAACTGGCAGCTTGTCGTATAAGTGTTTTTGCATTGCAAGCCTGTCAACATTGACGAAAATCACAACTTAGCTTCAACTTACGCCAATCGTTTGGAACTTCATTCAGACGATTGGCGTAACCGTCTGTGCTCAACAAGACATTTCAGGAGGCTTAATTTAGATGAGATCGAGATCAATCATCGCGCTAATTCTTTTCGCCGCTTTCACCCTTGCACTGACTGCCAGCGGCTGCCGCATGCGCAACCGCTCCAACCAATCGGGTCCCCAAGCCACAGCATCCGGTGAAGCGACGAAAGCCGCAGAGCCGCAGGCCGAGCTTTCAATCACAGCTTCGGAAGATAAAGACGATATGCCGGAAAAAGAAGAGATTCGTCGTAAATTCAAACTCGACCCTGAATCCACAATCGGCGTTTACAACATCAATGGTTCGTTGACGGTTGAAACCACGGACACAGACACCGCTGAAGTCCTGATTGTGCGCTCAGCCAAAACGCGCGAAAACCTGGACAATTACCGCAAGGTGAAAATTGAGCAGGAAGGAAAACGGCTTTCCATCGGCATAGAAAACGACCGCAAGAGTTTGTTTTCATCCATAGGCACAATCCCTCCAGGACGCCAGCGCGTTATCATGAAAGTCCCGCGCAAGCTGGAACGCTTTGAAACCTGGGACGTCAACGGCCCGGTAACGCTGGGCGAAATGCTGGCGCGCATCCAAATGCGAAACGTCAACGGCATGCTTAAAGCATCGCGCGTGTTAGGCCAGTTTGAACTGGACGGCGTCAATGGCGGCATCGAAGCCAACTTTGCGCCGCTTACCGGCAAAGGCATCGAAATTTCCGATGTAAACGGTAACGTGGATTTGCACTTTGAAGGCACAGTGAACGCAGACCTGAACGCCTGGAGCATTAACGGGCAGCTTAACCCTGAACTGCCTGACGTTCAGGCGCGCAACGAAGAACAATCGCGCGGCAGGTTGAAAGCCCGCATCGGCACGGGCGGCACGCAAATCAGAGTCAACGGCGTCAATGGCAACGTCAACCTGTTGAAGGCTGAAAAAACTTCCACCGCATCGGCGAAAGCCGCCAGCAAGTAAAGATCAAACGGCAAAAACAATGACACCAGTTATTGAACTCGACAACTTGCGCGTCACATTCGGCAAGCGCGAAATCCTGCACAACATCAAAGGCGAATTGCACGGGCGCTGTATCGGCCTGCTTGGCCCAAACGGCGCAGGCAAAACCACGCTGATACACAGCTTGCTGGGCTTTCATCCGCCATCGGCTGGCACAGCGCGAATTTTCGGCAAAGACATTCGCAGTCAGGCCAAAGAAATCCGCACGCTGATCGGTTACATGCCGGAACGCGACGCTTTCATCGCTAATCTGACCTGCGTGCATTTCGTCAGGTTGATGGCGGAACTTTCCGGCCTGCCTTCGGAATCAGCACTGGAGCGTGCGCACGAGGCTTTGTTTTACGTCGGTCTGGGCGAAGCGCGTTATCGCCAGCTTGGAACTTATTCGCTGGGCATGAAGCAACTGGCCAAGCTTGCCCAGGCCATAGTTCACGGCCCGCGGTTGATCTTTTTGGATGAACCAACCAACGGACTTGACCCTCCGGCGCGGACTCGGATGCTGGAACTGATCCGCGAAGTCCGCGACAGCGGCAAAGCCACCATCGTGCTTTCATCGCATCTGCTGCGCGATGTTGAAGAATCCTGCGATGAAATCCTGATCCTGAAAAACGGTCACATCGTCGCCAACTGCAATCTGGAAGAAGAGCGTCGAGCCAACAAGCAGTTTGTCGAAATGGAAACCCGCAATGGTTCCCAGGCTTTTGTTGATGCCATTGGGCGACTGGGTTGCGAATATGCAGAAGCTGGCCCTCAGCGGCTGAAAGTTGTCATGACCAACGGAATGGAAGTCCGCGACCTTTACAAGATCGCCGCTGAACAAAATGTTCAGATTCGCCGGTTGAATTACAAACGGGATTCGCTGGAAGATATATTCCTGAAAGCGATGGAGCAGTAACTCCATTCCCCCGCCATCATCAACCGGAGGTATCAATAATCGTGAAAGAAATGTTCAGGAAAGCTTCAACACTTATTTTCAGCCTGGCTTTGCTGCTGGCAGCGAACTCGGCATTGGCTCAAACGCCAGTCATTGACCGTGAATTGTTTTTCGGCGACCCGGAAATTTCAGGCGCTCAATTGTCGCCCGACGGCAAGTTCATGGCTTTTATCAAACCTTACAAAGGCACGCGGAACATATGGGTCAAGAAAACCGAAGATACATTCACCGCCGCCAAACCCATCACCGATGATTTGAAACGGCCTGTGACCAGTTATTTCTGGAGCCGTGACGGGAAATTCATTCTCTTTTCTCAGGACAAAGGCGGCGATGAAAATTACAACGTTTACGCCGTGAATCCCGCCGCGCCGCCAGCCGCTGGCCGCGAAGTCCCTGTGGCTCGCAACCTGACCGACCTGCAAGGTATTCGTGCTTTCATTTATGCAGTGCCCAAATCCGACCCTGACGCGATCTTTGTCGGGCTGAACGACCGCGACAATTCCTGGCACGACCTTTACAAGGTCAAAATCTCCACCGGAGAAAGAACTCTGATTCGCCGCAATGACGGTCAGGTTTCGTCATGGGTATTTGATCAAAAAGATCAGCTTCGACTGGCTACGCGAACGGCTGATACCGGCGACACCGAAATCCTTCGCGTGGATGACAAAGCCCTGACCAGAGTTTATTCGTGCAGCGTGTTTGAAACCTGCGGTCCTGTTCGCTTTCACAAAGACAACCGGCGCGTTTATTTGATAACAAACAAAGGCGCTGATGACTTGATGCGACTGGCATTGTTTGATCCGGCAACCGGAGTTTTGGAATCGGTTGAAACCGATCCGCTGAAGCGTGTGGATTTCGGCAGTCCTATTTTTTCCGATCTGACCGACGAATTGATTGCGACTGCTTACGAAGACGAACGAACCAGGATTTATTGGCGCGACAAGGAGTACGAAGCCGATTACAAATTGCTGCAAGGCAAGCTGCCCAATCGCGACATAAGTTTTGGCTCTTCGACCACGGACGAAAAACTGTGGACGGTTTTAGCCGGCAGCGACACGGAACCCGGCGAAACTTATCTGTTTGACCGCACGACTAAAAAGCTGACGCTGCAATATAGAATCTTCGACAAACTGTCGCGCGAACACCTGGCTCCGATGAAGGCCACCAGCTATGCCTCCTCAGACGGAATGCAAATTCCTGCATTTCTGACTTTGCCGAAAGGCCACTCCGGTACTGAAGCCGGAAAGAATCTGCCGCTGATTGTTTTTCCGCATGGCGGACCCTGGGCGCGTGATTCATGGGGTTACAACGCTTATGCGCAGTTTCTGGCCAACCGAGGCTATGCCGTTCTGCAACCGAATTTCCGAAGCTCTGTCGGTTACGGCAAAAAATTTCTGAACGCCGGAAACAAACAGTGGGGCGAGAAAATGCAGGACGACCTGACCTGGGGCGTCAAGGCAATGATCGCTCAAGGCATCGCCGATCCTAAGCGAGTCGGAATTATGGGCGGCAGTTACGGCGGTTACGCCACGCTGGCCGGACTGGCTTTCACGCCCGACGTTTATGCCGCCGGAGTTTCAATCGTTGGGCCGTCGAATCTGATCACGCTGCTGGCTTCGATTCCGCCTTACTGGGAAGCGGGACGAAAAATCTTCAACGAACGAATGGGCGATCCCTCAACCAGCGAAGGCCGCGCTCAACTGGAACGCCAGTCGCCGCTGAATTCAGCCAACAAGATCAAATCGCCGCTGCTGGTGGTTCAAGGCGCAAACGATCCACGAGTCAAAAAGACTGAATCGGATCAAATCGTTGTCGCGTTGCGCGAACGCGGTTTTGCTGTGGAATACATTGTCGCGCCTGACGAAGGCCACGGTTTCGCTCGGCCTGTGAACAACATGGCCATGTTCGCCGCCGCCGAAAAGTTTCTGGCCAAACACCTTGGCGGTCGTTTTCAGGAAGGCGCAACGGCGGAAGTCAGCGCGCGATTGAAAGAAATCACCGTTGACGTAAAGTCTGTTGAAAAGCCGAAACCCGTTGCGGCTGTTGCCGTGGCGGTTCCGAAACCGACTGTTGACTTGAAACCCATCAAGCTGAATTACAAGGCCAAATTGGAATTCAACGGTCAGACGATTGAGATGACTTCCGTCACAGAAATTAAAGAACAAGGCGGCGCGTGGCTGGCCAGCGAAATTGCCAAAACTCCACAAGGCGAAATCAGCGACGTAACCGTCATTGAAAAAGGTTCGCTGGTTGTCGCCAAACGTTCGATCAAACAGGGGCCGGTGACTGTTGATGTTGATTTCAAATCCAACAAAGCCAGCGGCGCGATGAGCATGAATGGGCAAGCACGACCAATTGCGGCAGATATTGGCGGAGCGTTGTTTGCTGATGGAGCCGGAGCTTTTTCGGTTGTTGGCGCTTTGCCACTGGCTGATGGTTATTCGACGACGTTCCGCAACTTCGATCTGCAAGGTCAAAAAGTGACGCTTAAACAGTTGAAAGTCACTGGTTCGGAAAAAATTACAGTTCCGGCTGGGAGCTTTGACACCTTCAAAGTCGAAATCACTTCGGCGGAAGGCGATCCAGGCAAAATCACAATCTGG
>JAGNMH010000329.1 GCA_017991275.1 Acidobacteriota bacterium | reverse complement strand
CCAACAAGATCGCCGTTGCCGAAGGACAGACGCCTGATATTCAAACCAAGTGGGCTGAGCGTTATTTCCAGGTTTCGGCTTCTGAATTCGATTCAATCTCGCGTGAGTTGGGCTTCGCTTCGACGGCTGAACTGAAAGCCAATTATCTGAACGTGTCGAAGTTGGTGGCGCAAATTTTGATTCGCAAACTAGGTTTGACTGATTGCCAGCCTGACGATTTCAGTCGCGCTCGCGTGACCAATCTGGAAGCAGCAAAGTTTTTGCTTCGCCAGTTGCTGCGCTTCAAGCACGGAAACGACGGCAGTACGGTGATTATTTTTGACCGTGAAAATGGCTTGGTTGGTTGGGAATCACTGCTGGAAGGAATTGATGTTGAACGGCTGACCGCTGATCGAATTTCGTTTCGGCCTTCGCGCCCGCGCAGCAACCCAATCGCTTCGGAGTTCGGAATCAAAATTGACGGTCAGGCGGTCGTGACTTTTCAGATCAAACACAAACGCGGCAAAGCTCGCGGCAGTGATCGGCAATACGAATTTTCAGACATCACGACCCGGCTGATTCTTTGAATTTCGGAAGCACCCAGTCGCTACCGCTCCCGGTTCCGCACCTTTACATAATGAACAAACTCAATCGTCGCATCGCGTTTGTATTGGCGACCGTTGTCGGCTTTGAACCGGTTGTAAGGCTGCTGAAAAATCTTCGGCTCTCCGCGTAAACTCAGAATGCGTTGAATTTCTTCCAGGCTCAGCACGCCTTCGTCGTTGTAACTCAGCAAAATGTGGCGAGTCCGCGCATTGACGATCAAATCTTCCATCGCTTCGGCGGCCTGTTTCGACTGGCAGTAACGGCTGCGAGTGTAATCGCGCATGCCGGTAACGCCTGAAAGCTGCGGCGTGTCGTAAGCTGCAATGGTTTCCAGCACGTGATAATTCGCGCCGTATTGCCGATGGTTGTAAGGCGGATCAAGGTAAAGCATGTCGCATTCGATTTCGCGTATCAGTTCATTCGCATCGCGTTTGTGAACTTCGCAGCCTTTGACGTGGTTGGACACCTGCAAAGGTTTCAGCGTCAGTGGTCGCAAGGCGCTGGCTTTGAACTTCTTCAAGTAAGCTCCGTAAACGCTGGCCGTGTTGGCTACCTGATCAATCGCTTCCAGCAGTGAAGCGAGCAAATAAAAATACTCACGCTCGCTCAACAATCCGTCTGCCTGCCAATCGTGAATCGTCTGGCGAATGACATCGGCCTTCATCGCATTTTCGGTTGAGTAATACGACCGCCCACCAATCGGGCTGTAATGCTTGGTGATAAAGCCCGCCGAACCATCCAAGCTGTTGAGTGCCGCCAACACTTGCTCTGCCGGTTTGAGGCCGGTCAGCGACAACGTTTGTAGTTCCGCCTTTAAGCGGCTGAAGCCGCGCAGCCGCCTAAAGGCGGAACTACGAGCGTGACGCAATCGAGCGAATGTGGGTTGTTGATTTACTTCCAGGTAGGCTTTGTTCAGAGCGTAAGCGTAATGCTGAATGTCGTTGGCAATGACTCGCAAACCAAGCCGCTTGAACAAACGAGCGACGGCTCCGGTTCCGGCAAAAATATCGCATGCTATTTGCTCTTCGCCTTCGCGGACTTCGCGCCAGACTTGCTCAATAAACGGAAGCAGCGAATGTTTGGAGCCGATGTAGTTCATCCGTGAAATTCCGCGATCACTTCGATCAGGCCGACAATGTTGCGATTGAACTCAGACAAGTCTTTGGCGGGAATCCAATACTCCTGGTGAATCGAACCACCGACGGTTTGAACTTCATAACGAGAAAGAAAATCTTCGTTGATCGCAAAACGAGTCACGTAACCTCGCTGTTGCCCACTTTTCGTATTCCAGTCACGCGCAATTTGCGTTGCGTACTCTTCGTTGAGCACAGGATAAAAGATAGGTTGCTCTGGCAGTCGCGGTGGAAATTCCCGATAACCGCTAGCTTCGATCAGATTGAGTTCTTCCAAACCAATTGGACGGTAAAGAGTTACTGTCTGTCCCATATCTAAATCAGGCATCTCCGAATGAAATTCCAAGATCGCGAGCTGTCCGAATCACGTCGTACTCAAGCGGCACTTGTTTGCGGTGTTCAATCGCGGTTTCCAGCGGGACGGAAATGATGTCCGAGGATTGATAGGCCACCATCACGTTTCGCTCGCTGCGCTGAATGGCTCGGACGGCGGCGGCTCCGAAACGGGTGGCGAGCAGTCGGTCTGCCGGAGTTGGCTGGCCTCCGCGCTGCAAGTGGCCAAGCACCAGCGAACGCGTTTCATAGCCGGTCATTGTCCCTAGTTCTTTTGCCAGATGTTCCGCGATACCGCCAAGCCGACGTTGACCTTCGCTGTTCGGCTCCTGGTAAATCAGATTGCCGCCAACTTCGGTTGCGCCTTCGGCGGCGACTACGATGGCAAAGTTGCGCTTGCGCTTCCATCGGTCGTGCAGCTTTTCGGCAATCGCTTCAAGTTTATAGGGGATTTCAGGAATCAGAATTACGTCGGCTCCACCAGCCACACCTGAATAAAGAGCGATCCAACCGGCGTTGCGTCCCATCACTTCGACAATCATCACGCGTTCGTGCGATTCGGCTGTGGCGTGCAGCTTGTCAATCGCATCTGTCGCCGTGGCAACGGCTGTGCTAAATCCGAAAGTCATCTCGGTCGCCATCAGATCGTTATCAATCGTTTTTGGAACTCCGATGACGGGAATGCCCTTTTTGGAAAGGTGATTGGCGATGGTCAGAGTGCCATCTCCGCCAATAACAACCAGCGCATCCAGATTCAGACGGTTAAAGGCTTCGACGATGTCCCCCGAAACATCAGTCGTTTTTCCGTCCTCTGTAATTTTATGCTGGAAAGGATTGCCGCGGTTGGTGGTGCCAAGAATAGTGCCGCCGCGATAAATGATTCCGCGAACATCTTGGGTATTGAGCAGGTGAACACGTTCAGGATGTAACAGACCTTCAAAGCCTTTTTCGATGCCAAAGACCTCCCAACCCTTATTAATAGCTCCGATGACTACGGCACGAATGACAGCATTCAGCCCCGGACAATCGCCGCCGCCCGTCACAACTCCAATTCTCTTCGAGCCAATATCCGATTTGAGTTCCTGATTCATGCCTGTACTTTGGGGGGTTACGTTAAATGTATAAATTAAAAGCCGAACCACACACAATGCGCGGTTCGGCTTCAACTTTACTCTTTGGCGCAAAATCTGCAAAACAGATTCAGACCAATTCGGAATAGCGTATTCAAACACCGTCGGACAACGCCGCCAAATCTTTGACAACAATGTGACGTTCGTTAATATCAATCAGTTCACGGCGACGCAGGTCATTCAGATGAGCAGTGACCGATTCGCGCGTGCTGCCAACAAGATCAGCAATTTCGCGATGCGGCAATTTCAGGTTGATTATCACCGACCCGTTTTCCTGAACGGTTCCATAACGGAAAGCCATTTCGGACAATACCTTGGTCAAACGCCCGGGAACCGCCTCAAGCGAAAGGTTAAGCACGCGATCTTCACTGCGTTTGAGCCTTTCGCCTATGGTGCGAAAAACATAATCGTAAAGCTTGGGAAACTCCGTGATCATTTGCTGAAAATCTTCTTTGCTGGCGTAAACGACTGTCACATCGTCATGTGCCTGCATTGAGCGATCACGCGGGCCTGTCAGGTAAAGTGCGTCTTCGCCGAAAATGACACCAGGAGCAAAAATATCAATCAATGCTTGATTCCCGCGCCGGTCAGAACGCATGACTTTGACGTAACCATTAATCAGCCCAAAAATCTGGCTGCGTTCGTCCCCAACTTGATAAATCATGCTTCGATGGGGATACCTCTTGAAGGTAAATTTGGAAGAGATACCTTTGAGCGTCATGTAATCGAATAAATAACTGAACTCCAATCGTGCCAAACCCTCTATCAAATCCAAACTGGATGCCGAACGTCTTCTGGGTTTTACAGGGTTGGCGGAGCGAACATTCTCAATGATTCCTATATTCATAGCTTAATCCTCATTTTGTGAAGGATAACCATTTATCCCACGAACCAAATCACAGGCAAGAAAGGGCAATCAGCTTTTTTCCAACACAATTACTCAACCGTGTAAGCTGACTCTTTCTAAGATCAAACAACCAGCCATCTAGTTAAATTTCTTTCCGGTTTAATACCCATAAACAACTATCAGTAAGTGCATTGATGACAAAACCTACCAAGCTTACACTCACTTTTAGGCAAGACAACACAATTGCAACTAATAAATTAGTGCAGTATTTTGAATTAACAATTTTAGGAGGTTATATCTGACAGTGCGCACGATAGCATATTTCACTTTTTTTACACAACAATTAAGAGCATATTTTTTTATCTCCTGTAATCATTATTCTGACAATAAACCGCCGATCAGGCTCATGGTCAATATCAAGCCAAGCCATTTGGTAGATTCACTCAGTAGACAATCCACCAGCTACCTGTGCCAAACCATTTAGATACGTGTAATCACAGCAATTCTCAGTTGGGCGAATTGAGGGGATGACCGGCATGTGTGCCGTAGGTTGTCCAACCTGCGGAGTCTGGATTTTTGTATGATTTCGGTGGTACGGAAACCGTCTCCTGTCACGATACCGCAGGTTGTACAACCTACGGTACAGCCAAACTGAGAATTGCTGATGTAATCATCAGGACACCACGAAATCGTACGTAGCCAAGAGTTTACATTCAAAAAGAGTGACTTCTTGCTGCCACACTCTTATTTGGTTAAGATGCGAGTGAATGAGTGCTCATTCACTCGCATCTTCCTAACGGAAACCCTTATGCAAACAAAACGCAAGCTGGCAGTTCGTGCGGACGAAATGCCGGATGAAAAAAGTCGCAACGGAAAATCTGAAATTATTCTGCGCGCCGCCGCCAAAGTTTTTGCTCAATCTGGATATTTCAACGCGAAAGTTTCAGACGTGGCGCGCTCCGCCGGAGTCGCTGACGGCACTGTTTATCTGTACTTCAAAAACAAGGACGATTTGCTGGCTTCAATCTTCAGTTGGGCAATGGGACAGTTTCTGACTCGCGCTCGTGCTGAGTTGGCCGAAATTGTAACCGCGAAAGAAAAGTTACTACGCTTCGCCAAGTTACATTTTTCCCTGCTGGAGCAGGAACCTGACATAGCAATCGTTTTCCAGATTGAGTTGCGTCAATCCACCAAGTTCATGGAACAGTTTTCAACAACTTACTTGGCTGAGTACTTACAGATGCTCAGGGAAATAATTGAGTTGGGACAAAAAAATGGCGCTTTCCGAACTGCCTTGAATTCCAAACTGATAGCCAAACTGCTGTTCGGAATGCTGGACGAAATGGCGACGAATTGGGTTCTTAGTCACGGCAACCACAGCCTGGCCGATATGGCGGAGCCGGTTTTAGATGTCTTTTTCAACGGAGTAGGTACAAGTCATGTCTGATTCCAACATCAAAACCTTGGTAGATTTGTACCGCCATGTAGTGGCAAAACCCAAACCAGATTTGCTGAATTTCAAAAAAGATCGGCTATGGCAACCAGTTTCGACGAATGAATTGGCGGAAAAAGTTCGGTTGGCAGCAATGGGTTTATTTGCTCTTGGAGTTCACCCGGGCGCTCATGTCGGATTGCTTTCGGAAAACCGTGTTGAATGGACAATAGCCGATCTGGCAGTAATTAATTGCGGCGCAGCCGACGTGCCGGTTTACCCGACTCAAGCCCCCAAGCAAGTTGCTTACATTTTGAATGATGCTGGAGTTGAAATTCTTTTCATTTCGAACCAAGCCCAGTACGACCGAGTACGCGACGCACTAAATTCCTGCCCCAAGTTGCGCGTGATTATTTCCTTCGACACCGTCAATGCTCCCAGTGGCAAGGTCATGAGTTTCGACGAGTTGTTGAATTGGGGTGCGGCGGCATATGACACCGATCCGCACGCTTTTGAAAAACTTCAAGCGACGGTAAAGCCAGAAACATTGGCCACGCTGATTTACACTTCAGGCACAACCGGCGATCCGAAAGGCGTCATGCTTTCGCACAGCAATCTGGTTGCCAATGTTATGAGCACCGCCCAGGTAATGTCGGTCGCCGAAGACGAAATCGGACTAAGCTTTCTTCCCTTTTCCCACATCTTTGAACGTGCTGTTATTTATTACTACTTGTTCACTCGCGCCAAAGTTTTTTACGCTCGCAGTATTGAAACCGTCGCCGAAGATTTACGTGACGTGAGGCCGCATTACCTGACCAGCGTTCCGCGCCTGTTCGAGAAAATTCAGGCACGCGCAATGGAAAAAGCCGAAGAGAAAGGAGGCGTAACTGCCAAACTGGCTCGGTGGGCAATTGCGGTAGGTGAACATTGGGC